>JAUIAI010000195.1 GCA_030425615.1 Gammaproteobacteria bacterium | reverse complement strand
CCCCCTCAAACAGTGGAAGCTCAGCCCGATGGATCTGGAGTCGCGCCGGCGTTGGGAGGCCTATACCGCGGCCAAGGAGGCCATGCTGGAGCGCTCGCACATCCCCGAGGCGCCTTGGTGGGTGGTGCCGGCCGACGACAAGAAGCGGGCGCGCCTGAACTGCATCGCCCACCTGTTGTCGCTGATGCCCTATCGGGAGGTCGAGCACGAGCCGGTGCGGATGCCGGAGCGCGAGCGCCACGAAGACTATGTGCGCAATCCGGTGCCGGATTCGATGATCGTGCCGCAGCCGTACTGAACAGCGTGCCGCGCGGTCAGCGCGACTGCAGCGCAGCCCAGAGCCTGGGCGCCGTCAGCGGCATCTGCAGTTGCTCGACGCGCCCGGCGGGCACGCCGGCGCGCGTGAGCGCATCGAGCACCGCGTTGACCACCGCCGGGGTGGCCCCCGTGGTGCCGATCTCGCCCACGCCCTTCGCGCCGAGCACGTTGCGCGCCGTGGGCACCGAAGGATCGAGCACGGTCCTGAAGCCGTCGACGACGCCGAACTGCGGCAGGGCGTAGTCCATGAGGCTCGCGGTCAGGAGTTGGCCGTCATCGTCGTAGACCACCGCCTCGGACAGCGCCTGGCCGATCGCCTGCACGATGCCGCCTTCCAGCTGGCCGGTGACGATCTGTGGGCTGACCACGGTGCCGACGTCGTAGACGCCGGCGTACGAGGCCACCCGCGCGGCGCCCGTCTGCGGGTCGAGCTCCACCTCGCAGACGTGCGCGGCATTGGGCCAGGTCTGGCCGTCGACGCTCGCGCGCTCGGCGATGCGGATCTCCCTTCCCGGCTGCCGTGCAGCCAGCGCCGCGAGGTCGATTCCACGGTCCGTGCCGACGATGGTGAACCGGCCGGCGGCGTATTCGAGGTCCGGTTCGCCGACCTCCAGCGCTTCGCCGGCCAGCCGGCGTGCCTCGTCGAGCGTGCGCCCGGCGACGATCGAGATCGCGGACCCCCCCACGAGCAGCGAGCGCGACCCGCCGCTTCCGAAGCCGTTCGCCCGGTCGGTGTCGCCCTGCACGATCCGCACGCTCTCGATCGGGACGTCGAACGCCTGCACGATGAGTTGCGCGTAGCTGGTGGCGATACCCTGGCCCATCGGCAGCGTCGCCGACACGACTTCGATCGTGCCGTCGTCGGCTATCCGGATCTCCACGTCCTCGTCGAACGCGTTCGCGCCGCAGGCCTTCAGGAAGGTCACCACCGCCCGACCCCGCAGCAGGCCCCGGGCTGCCGAGGCCGCCTCGCGATCGGGGAAGCCGGCCCAGTCGGAGCTTTCCAGCGCGCGATCGAGCATGTCTTCGAAGCGGCCGCAGTCGTAGACCTGGCCCATCGGGTTCGTGTACGGCATGGCCTCGGGCGCGATCAGGTTGCGCCGGCGCAGCTCGACCGGGTCGATGCCCGTGGCGCGGGCGGCGGCGTCCACGAGCCGCTCGATGACGTAGATCGATTCCGGACTGCCGGCGCCCCGATAGGCGCCGATCGGGGCGGTGTTCGTCAGCACCGCCCGTTGATCCAGGTCGATGGCGCCGATGTCGTACACGCTCGTGCAGATTCCCGGGACATAGGTAAACGGCTGGGCCAGACCGATGGCGCTCGGGTAGGCGCCGAGGTCGGCGTCCGTGCGCAGCCGCAGGGCCAGCATGCGGCCGTCCGCGTCGAGCGCCAGGCTGGCGCTCGCGCGCATGCCGCGGCCATGGATCGCGGACAGGAAATCCTCCTGGCGTCCGGGCACCCAGCGTACGGGTCGGCGCAGGGTCATCGCCGCGTGCGCGACGACGACGTCCTCGGGGTACAGGCCGGTCTTCATGCCGAATCCGCCGCCGACGTCGCCCACGCTCACCCGGACCCGTTCCTGCGGCAGACCCAGCAGCGCGGCCAGGTTGTTGCGGATGCCGGTCGGCATCTGGTTCGACATGCGGACCTGGAGCCGGTCGTCGGCGTCGGGCCAGGCGATGACGGCCCGTGGTTCGAGCGAGACCGGCGCGACACGCTGGTTGTCGGCCTGCACGGTGACGACATGGGCGGCGGCCGCGAAGGCTGCGTCCACGGCGGCCGCGTCGCCGAAGCGGCGGGCCGCACTCAGGTTGGATTCGCAGTCCGGGTCGACCTGCGGCGCGTCGTCGGCCAGTGCCGCGGCCAGCCCGGCCACGGCCGGCAGCGGTTCGTAGACGACCTCCACCGCCTCGGCCGCGTCCTGGGCCCTGACCGGTGAGTCGGCGACCACGGCCGCGACGGCCTCGCCCACGAAGCGGGTGATCCCGGCTGCCAGGATCGGACGGCGTCCGCCGCCGGGGGCACGGCCGGTCTCGTCGTCGAAGACCGCGGGCAGCGCGGGCATCGGTCCGATGCCCGCCGCTTCGAGGTCCGCCGCCGTGACGACCGCCTGTACGCCCGGCATGTCCCGTGCGGCGGCAGCGTCGACGGCCGTGATCCGTGCGTGCGCGTGCGGCGAGCGCACGAACACGAGATGCAGATGCGCGACGGCCGGTTCGTCGTCCGTGAAACACCCGTGGCCGGTGAGGAGCCGCTTGTCCTCGATTCGGCGTACGGGCTGGCCCACGCCGTGGCGGCGCAGCGGGAAGGGGGTGGGATCGTTCATTTCAGGAGCGGCATCATGGCCGTGGCGATGCTCAGGACGAGGAAGAAGCCTGCCATATCCGTGATCGTGGTCAGCAACGGGCCGCTGGCCACGGCGGGATCCTGGCCCATGCGCTTCAGCAGCAGGGGAACCACGCCGCCGATCGACACCGCGATCAGCGTGTTCAGGGCCAGGGCCACCCCGATGACCACGCCGAGGTAGACGTTGCCTTTCCAGATCCAGGCCACCAGCCCGATCAGCACGCCGAGGGCGACGCCGTTGATGGCGCCCACGGACAGTTCCTTGAGCCAGACCCACATCGCGTCCACAGGCTTGACCAGACCGAGCGAGAGCTCGCGCATCGTCACGCCCACGGCCTGGTTGCCCGAGCAGCCGCTCATGTCCGAGACCATCGGCAGGAAGACCGCGATGGCGATGACGGCCGCCAGCGTCTCTTCGTAGACCGAGATGACGCTGGCCGCCAGGATGTTCAGGCCGATGTTCGCGCTCAGCCAGGCCAGACGCCGACGGGCCCGCAGCGGCGTCGGCATGGTGCGCAGCTCGTCGCCGACCACACCCTGCAGCCGCAGCGCCTCCGCCTCGGCGCGGTCCTGGGCCGCGTAGGCCACGGTCTCGCGCGACACCACCCCGAGCAGGCGGCCCGCGTCGTCGGTGACCGGGACCGCCGGGAAGGAGTGCTTCTCGAAGAAGTCCTGCAGTTCGTCCAGTGTCGCGTCCACCCCGACCCGCAGCGGCTCGGTCATGATCTCCGAGAGTGGCGCGCTGCGCCGGGTGGACAGCATTTCGGGAAGTGAGACCACGCCCACGAGGCGTCGTCCGCCGTCGATGATGTACGGGTGGTGGCGCTGGTAGCGTTCGAAGCCCTCTTCGTCGCTCGCCAGCCGACGGAAGAAGCTGCCCACCTGGTCGGTATCCCGGCAGGTCAGCACCTCTTCGACCATCAGGCCGCCGGCCGTTTCGGGGTCGTAGGCGGCGAGCCGGCGGACCTGGTCGGCATCGCTGGCGTCCAGCCGGGCCAGGATGGCCTCGGCGTGCGCCTCGTCGAGCTCCGCGATGACGTCCGCGCGGATGTCCGAATGCAGCTCGTCCACGATGCCCGCCGCGGTCTCGGCCGGCAGCCCTTCGAGCAGCGTGCTGGCAAGTTCCAGCGGCGCTTCCTCGACCAGCGTCGCGGCGAGATCCGTAGGCAGCGCCAGGATGGCCGCGTCACGGGTCTCGTCGGGCAGATGGGTGAGTTCGCGCAGCGCCTCGCTGACCGAGAGCTCGTCGATCACCCGGACGAGCGCTTCCGTGTCGTCGGTCTCCACTGCCTGGCGGATCTGTTCGCCGGCGTCCACAGGCGGCGCGGAGGCCTCCGTGGCCGTCGTATCCGGGTCGCGTTCTTGCGGGAGTCTGGGGTCTTCCTGGCTCATGCCGCCGGGTCCGTGTCGGGGAGGGGGCGCCATTGTGCGCGCACCTTGGCCGTGGCAGCGACGTCCACACGCAACGGTGGGCCATCGACGATCACGACGCCGTAGTCACGGCGGGCGGCCTGCACCGTGAGCTTTTCCTCCAGGCAATCCGCGAGTACGGCCTGGGGGTCGCGAGCCTGCGCGGGGCCATAGCCCCCGCCGGAGGCCATCACGTGACGGTAGAGGGCACCGGCGCGCATCGCCACCGGTTCGCTCAGCAGCACGGGAAGCAGCGTCTCGCGATCGTCGTCGATCAGATGGCTGACCGAGGGCCGGCCCGGCCCTCCGCCGGCCAGTCCGTGCGGCGGGAACGCGCGTTTGTCGGAACGAACGTTCAGCGTGGCGTTCGCGTCGAGCAGCCGGTAATCCCGCCTCAGGGCCAGCCCGCCGCGCGTCCGGCCGGGCCCGCCGGAATCGGGAACCAGCCCGTAGTGTTCGATGCGCAACGGATAGGTCTGCTCGATCAGTTCGATCGGCACGTTGCTCTGGTTGGCGCCGATGTGCGGCCCGCCGTCCATGCCGTCGTGCTCGAGGCTGGCCCCCCAGGTGCCCATCATCGTCTCGCAGAAGACCCAGGGGCCGTCGTCGCGCCGCCCGGCGATGGTCGGCAGGGTCGAGCCGCCGCCGCCGTCCGCGCAGACGCGTTCGGGAGCCGCCTTGGCGAGTGCGCCGAACAGGCAGTCGATCATCCGGTAGCCGGTGATCCCGCGGGCGCCGCACGGCCCGGGCGACACGGGACGGACCACGGTGCCCTCCGGCGCGCGGACCTCGATGATCTCCGTGTAGCCGTGGCAGTTCGGGATGTCCGCGGTCATGATCGAGCGCAGCGCGGCATAGGCGCAGGCCTTCGTGAACGGGAAGGTCGAGTTGATGCCGCCGGGAACCTGGCGGCTGGACCCGGTCCAGTCGACCACGACCCGTTCGCCGTCGATGGTGACCGCCACCTCGAAGACCACGGGCTCCGGATTCGCGCCGATGCCGTCGATGTGATCCGTGAAGCGGTAGACCCCGTCGGGAAGATCGCGGATTTCCGCCTGCGCCAGACGGCGCGCGTGCGCGTGCAGATCCTCGAAGGCCTGCTCCAGCATGGGTCTGCCGTAGCGTTCGTAGAGCCGCACGAGTCCGCGCGCGCCGATCCGGCAGGCCGCCATCTGCGCGTTCAGATCACCGTGTACGAGCGTGGGCGTGCGCACGTTCAGGGCGATCATCTTCCACAGCGTCTCGTTCCGGCGGCCGGCGTCGACGAGCCTGAGCACGGGAATGCGCAGGCCTTCCTGCCAGATCTCGTGCGCGCCGAGCGCGTTCGAACCGGCGACGATGCCGCCGACATCCGAATGATGGGCGAGCGTCATGATCCAGCCTGCCAGCGCGTCCTGCCAGTAGACCGGCTGCACGACGTAGATGTCGGGCAGGTGCTGACCCGCGGCTGCGTACGGATCGTTCATGATGAACACGTCGTCCGGGTGCGGATCGCCGTCGAGTTCGCTCACCAGGTTGCGCCAGGCGTCGTAGAAGCTGCCCAGATGCATCGGCGTGCACACCCCCTGTGCCAGCGTGCGGCCCTGGGTATCGCAGACCGCCGTGGAGAAGTCCAGCGAGTCGCGAACGATCTGTGAGTAGGCGGTGCGGATGATCGTCAGCGTGATCTCTTCGGCGATCGTGTCCAGCGCATTGCGGATGATCTCGAGATCGAACGGGTTCGTGGCGGCCCGGCTCATGCGGCGTTCCCTCCGAGCGTGATGACGATGTTGTCCAGCGCGTCCCGGCGAGCCCGGGCGTCCGGCGGGATGACGGTGGTGCCCTCGGGCTCCTCCACGATGAAGCCGCCCGCCCGGTCGCGGTCGTCGAGCATCTCCCGACCGAT
>JAUIAI010000965.1 GCA_030425615.1 Gammaproteobacteria bacterium | reverse complement strand
GAAGCGCATCCGCATCGGAGTGACCGAGCAGGCCCATGGGACCCGGGATCTCGACTCCGCCGAGCACGAGACGGCGCCCCGGCACCAGCGCGTGCACATCGTAGCCCTGTCCGATTCGAAAGTCCGGGACGCTCGCTTTCATGACCCCTCCGTTCGGGTCGGCGCGCTCGTGCCCAGCCTACCCGCATCCAATGCCGCCGCGATGAGTTCGAGATCGCTGCCGAGAGTGAGTTTGGCATTCCGCCAGGACCCGTGAACCAGCCGTGGCCGCAGCCCCAGGAGCTCGACGGCCGAGGCCTCGTCCGTCACGGAGTCGGCCGCCGTCAGCGCCCGGATCAGCAGTTCGAGACGGAAGGCCTGCGGCGTCTGCGCGAGCCAGAGTCCGTTCCGAGACTCCGTGACGAGCGCCCGGGCGGGTGAGGCCCCGTCCGAGCGCTTGATCGTGTCAGCGACCGGCAGCGCCAGCAACGCGCCCACGGGCTCTCCTGAAAGCGCCTTACCGAGGGCATCGAGAGATTCCGCGGGTAAGCCCGGGCGTGCCGCGTCGTGAACCAGTACCCATGTGTGCGGCGCGGCCTCACCCGCCTCGGCGAGCGCGCATATGCCCGCCAGTACGGTGTCCCGACGCGTGGCCCCTCCGCAATCCAGGCGCCGGACACGCTCGCCCCAGCGTTGCCCGTAAACGCGACTCACGTCGGGCCAGAACGGGTCCGTGGCCGAGACGACCACGTTCACCGAAGAGATCCAACGCGCCCGAAGCAGGGCCTCGATCGCATGAACGATGACCGGAGCCCCGCCCACGACCGAATACTGTTTCGGGCGATCGGATCCGAAGCGCGAACCGACGCCGGCCGCCGGCAGCAGCGCCACGCAATGCCCGGGTTCGGGGGCGCTCATTTAAAATGCATCCCTTTCGCGCAGGCGCGACGCCAGCGACCGCGCGCTCTCCGATTCCTCTGTTCCATCGAGCCGTCTTGACCAGCACTTCAGAAGCGAAAACGCC
>JAUIAI010000194.1 GCA_030425615.1 Gammaproteobacteria bacterium | reverse complement strand
GTTCGCGCTGCTCGGGCAACTCGTGATGATGTCGGCGGTCAACCTGCTGGTCATCTACATGGGGCTCGAACTGATGTCCCTGTCGCTCTACGCCCTGTGTGCCCTGCGCCGGGATTCCGCCGAATCCACCGAGGCCGCCCTGAAGTACTTCGTGCTGGGGGCGCTGGCTTCGGGCTTCCTGCTCTACGGCATGTCCATGCTGTACGGCGGAACCGGCTCGCTGGACATCGCCGTCATCGCGGCGTCACTGGCCGATCCCACCCACGACAGTACCGTCCTCGTGCTGGGTTCGGTCTTCATCGTGGCCGGACTGGCGTTCAAGTTCGGCGCCGTGCCGTTCCACATGTGGGTACCGGACGTCTATCAGGGTACGGCCAATTCGGTGACCCTGCTGATCGCCGGCGCGCCCAAGCTCGCGGCCTTCGCCATCGCCTTTCGTCTGCTGGCGGAGGGGCTGCTACCCATTGCTCAGCACTGGCAGATGATGCTTATGGTGCTTGCGGTCGGCTCGCTGGTCATCGGCAACCTGGTCGCCATCGCCCAGACGAACGTCAAGCGCATGATCGCGTACTCGACCATCGCGCAGATCGGTTTCGTGCTGCTCGGCCTGCTCTCCGGAGTGGACGAATCGGGCGCCGACGGGGCGGCCGCGGCCTACGGCGCCTCGATGTTCTATGTCATCACCTATGTACTCACGACCCTGGGCACCCTGGGAGTCATCCTGCTGCTGGCGCGCAAGGGATTCGAATGCCAGGAGATCGAGGATCTTCGCGGCCTGAACCAGCGCAGTCCCTGGATGGCGTTCGTGATGCTCATCCTGATGTTCTCGCTCACGGGCATTCCTCCCACGGTGGGCTTCTTTGCCAAGTTGGCGGTCCTGCAGGCGGCAGTGGCGGCAGGACACGTGTGGCTGGCGGTGCTTGCCGTGATGTCTTCGCTCATCGGCGCCTTCTACTATCTCCGGGTGGTCAAAGTGATGTACTTCGACAAACCCGAGGCCGCGCACGACACGGTACCCGGTATGGACGCGCGCGCCCTGCTGGCGGCCAACGGAGCACTGGTGCTGATCCTGGGGCTGGCGCCGCAACCGCTCATGGATGTGTGTCTCAACGCCGTACGTCAGGCGCTCGGCTGAGCGCCGGCTATGAGCAAGCGCCTGGTCGAGATCCCCGTCTCGGGCGAGATCGTGCATCGGGGTCTGTTCTTCGACGTGCGTCGGGATCAGGCCCGTCTGCCGGACGGCAAGGTGGCCGGTCGCGAGTTCGTCATGCATCCGGGAGCGGCCGCCATCGTGCCGCTGTTCGACGACGGCCGCGTGCTGGTCGAGCGACAGTTCCGGTATCCCCTGCAGCAGGTGTTCGTCGAGATACCGGCCGGCAAGCGGGATCGCGGCGAGGCGCCTCTGACCACGGCCAAGCGTGAACTCCGCGAAGAGACCGGCTACCGCGCGGCGGAGTGGGCGCCCCTGACCAGCATCCATCCGGCCATCGGCATGGCCGACGAGCGTATCGATATCTTCCTCGCCCGTGGCCTCGAGCGCGTCGAACAGACGCTCGACGACGGTGAGTTCGTGGAACTCGAGATCGTCACTCTGGGCTGGCTGATGGACGAGGCCATGGCCGGCCGGCTCACCGACGTCAAGACCCAGATCGCGGTGCACTGGCTGGAGCGGCTGGTGGAAGGCCGCCGGCCCTGGCCGGTCTTCGAGCGCGACTGATCGACGCCGCCCCCAGGGTGCGGTTTTCACACGCGATCGGCCTCCCGCGCCCGGAGCCGCCGTCGCGCAGGTGATCTCGTCGTGTCTGCGGGAGAGTGCGGCTTGAGCGTGCCGCGTTTAGGTGTCATCCTTAGGCCAGATTCCCGTTTCGCAATAATGCGGCCCGGGGCCCGCGGGAGCGGGGGAGGAGACATCCCATCGATACGAACACGCCTCACGGCCCGTTCGCGCGTGTCACGCGCGGACTGGGCTATCTGATCGCCTTCGGCGTCGCCTGCCAGGCGATCTACGTCTCGTTGTTCGGCACCTTCGAGCCCACCGTTCACCGCTCGATGGCGTTGCTGGCGTGTACGGCGGTCGTGATCCTGCTGTTCCCGGCGGTCGCGCGTCATCCCAGGGCCGGGCTGCCCGTCCGGGCGGGGCTCGTCCTGCTCGACGCCGCGATGCTGGTCGTCGTGGGGCTGGCCGTCATGCGCTTCATCTCCGGCATCGACGACATGGAGAACCTGGTCGCCGAATTCTCGCCGTTCGATCAGGCGGTGGCGCTGGGCGCCATCCTCACGCTGATCGAACTCACCCGGCGTCTGTTCGGAGTGCCGCTGGCGCTGCTGGCGCTCGTCGGTGTCCTCTACTGCCTGTTCGGCGAGAACGCACCGGGCTTGCTGCGCCACACGGGTTTCACGCTCGAGGAGATGGTGGAAGTCGTCTGGTTCGGCTTCCAGGGCGTGTTCGGGCTGCCGACGGCCATCGTGCTGTCCCTGATCTTCATCTTCATCATCTTCGGTGCCGTGCTGCAGGGCACGGGCGCCGGTGACACGCTGATCAAGATCGCCTTCGCCGTCGCCGGTGGCTCGCGCGGGGGGCCCGCCCATGCAGCCATCACCGCGAGCGCGATCTTCGGCACCATGTCCGGCAGCGTGGCGGCGAACGTCGTCGGCACCGGCGCGTTCACGATCCCGCTGATCAAAAAGCGCGGTTTCACGCCGGCTTTCGCGGGCGCGGTCGAAGCCGCCGCGTCCACGGGCGGACAGATCATGCCGCCGGTCATGGGGGCGGCCGCGTTCATGATGGCCGAGCTCGTCGGGCTGCCGTATCTGCAGATCTGCATCGCGGCGCTGGTGCCGGCTTTGTTCTACTACGCCAGCCTGTTCATCACCGTGGCGCTCGAGGCGCGCCGGCTGGACATAAAACCGATTCCGGCGAGCGAGCGCGAGAAGATCACCCGCACGGACATCCTGAATGCGATGATGTTCATCGTGCCGATCCTGGTCATCATCGGGGTGTTGCTGACCGGCCGCTCACCGGCGATGTCGGGTTTCTATGCAACCGTCAGTGCGCTCGTGCTGGGCTTCATCAATCCCGCGGTGCGTCGTGAGCCGATGCGTCTGGTCAGGGCGGTGACGCAGGGTGGGGTGGCGGGCTCGCGGATTATGATGGCCGTCGGCGCCATCGGCGTCATGCTGGCCATTCTCGATCTCACCGGAGTCAGCCTGCGGTTCGCCACATCGATCAACGTGATCGCCGATTCGAGCCTGTTCGTGGCGCTGCTGGTCACGGCCGGCGCGTGCCTGCTGCTCGGCATGGGGATGCCCACTCTGCCGGCCTACCTGATCATCGTGCTCGTGCTCGGGCCGGCGATCAAGCAACTCGGCATCGAAGACATCGCGGTCCACATGTTCGTCTTCTACTTCGGAGTGCTCTCCGCGATCACGCCACCGGTGGCGATCGCCGCGTTCGCGGCGGCGCCGATCAGCGGTGCGAACCCGATGAACACGGCCGTGACGGCCGTCGGGATGGCGCTGAGCGGTTTCCTGATCCCGTTCGTGATCGTCTACGACAACAGCATCCTGCTGATCACCGGTTTCGACTGGCCGAGCTTCCTCTGGGTGTGTGCAAGGCTGGTGGCCGCGATCTGGATGCTCGCGAGCGCCGTCACCGGATTCGAACGCGCCCGGGTTCCGACCTGGTCCCGGGTACTGCGCCTGGTCGCAGCCGTGCTTCTCGTGACGACCTTCCCGGGAACACAGATCGCCGGTCTGGCTATGGCGGTCGTCCTGGTGGTGCTCGCCAGCGGGACCACCCGGCGCGTGGCGACCGCGTCATGAGCCGGCCTGCGGCGATGCTGCCGCTGTCCGGCGATCCCCGTGGCCGACGCCGGTCGGGGACGGCGCACGCGCGTATCTGGATGTGATTCTCATTTTCAACCGTAGGAGACACTCAATGACCCCTCTGAAACGACTGTCCGCGGCAGTGCTCGCAGCGGCGCTGGCGACGGCGGCCGCGCCGGCAAGTGCCCAGAAGATCTTCCGGTTCGAAAGCGTCCAGCCGGGCAGTACCCTCGGTCAGTTCAGCATCGGATGGGTGCAGGTCGTCGAGAAAGCCACCGACTACAAGATCCAGATGTCCACCGGCAAGCCGGTGACCAAGACGGTGCTCATGGGTGCCAAGGGCGACATCGATTTCATGGCCTACACACCCGGAATCCTGGCCGCGATGAGCGCCGGGACCGCCATGTTCCAGAAGGTCAAGGGTGCACCCGAACTTTCCAAGAACGTGCGGGCGATCGTCAACTTCCCGCTTGGTGTCTATCACTACGTGGTCTACGAAAGCTCCGGCATCAAGAGTTTCGACGATCTCAAGGGCAAGAAGGTCTTCCTCGGCCCGCCCGGCGGTATCGCACCGCGCATGAGCAGCGCGGTGATCGAGGCGATATCCGGCCTGAAGGCCAACGAGGACTACACGCTGATGCGGTTCGACTGGACGTCCGGCCGCACGGCGTTTTCGGACAGACAGATGGATCTGACGGGCATCCCGACCGGTGCACCATCGCCCCTGATCCAGGAATACGCGGCAGCGGAACCGATCCGCTTCCTCGGCATTCCTGATGACAAGCTCGAGGACCCGGGCATCAAGAAGGTGCTGAGCTCGCCCGGACGTACGCTCGACAAGCTCGACCCCTCGGTCTACGGCGACGGCATCGTCAACAAGGAGCCGGTCAACACAATCGCCAACTGGACCGGTCTGGCCGCCAATAAGGATGTTCCTGAGCAGGTCGTCTACGACATGCTCAAGGCTTACTGGGACAACATTGCCGACGTACATGCCACGGCCGCGTGGATGAAGGACACGCTGACCAGGGAGAACGCGCTCAAGGAGGTCAACATCCCGTTGCATGCCGGGGCCTACCGGTACTACGTGGAGAACGGCTGGAACGTGCCCGACGGGCTGAAGCCGCCCGAGGCCAAGTGACCGGCGGTGGGCGGTCGGCCCTGCGCTGATTCCGACCGCCCGTCATCAGGTCGTTCAGACACCGGCGACGCGCAGCGCGCGGCGCCGGTTTTTCGTCCGTGGCCTTGCCTGCGACCGCGTTCCGCGCGATGCTGCGCCTTGTACCCTGACGACACCCGCTGCCAGCCCGTGCACCGTCGTCACCCATATCCCCAAGAGGCGAACCATGTCGGACTCCCGCTTGAAAACGCCGATCTGCGAAAGATTCGGCATCGACACCCCGATCTTCGGCTTCAGCCATTCGCTGGAGGTGGTCGCGGCCATCTCCAACGCCGGCGGATTCGGGGTCTACGGAGCCACGCGTCGGCTGCCCGCGGAGATTCGGGACGAACTCGCGCAGATCCGCGAGCGGGTGGACGGGCGACCGTTCGGGGTCGATCTCGTGATCCCGGCCGTGATTCCCGAGGAGAACGACCGGGCCGCCATGGAGGCGCAGATCCCGGACGGGCACCGTGCGTTCGTCGAAGGGCTCGCACGCAAATACGAGGTGCCCCCGCCGTCCGGGCCTGGGATGCGGACCCGCTTCGTCCGTTCCCAGGAGGTCACGGCGCTGCAGGTGGACGAGGTGGTCGCGTCCGACGTCGATCTGGTGGCGCTCGGCGTGGGCTGTCCGCCCGACGTGGTTGAGCGGGTCAAGCGAAGCGGCAAGACCACGCTGGCCCTGGTGGGGCAGGAACGGCACGCGATGAAGGCGCTCGAGGCAGGGGCGGACATTCTGGTCGCCCAGGGAACGGACGCCGGTGGACACACCGGCGGTATCGGCACCTTCAGCCTGCTGCCCCGCATCGTGAGGCTGGCCGGCGACGTACCGGTGCTTGCCGCCGGCGGGGTTGCCACGGGCGAACACGTCGCCGCAGCGCTGCTCATGGGTGCGCAGGGCGTCTGGGTGGGTACGGCCTTCCTGCTCACGGACGAAAACGCCAGTCATCTCACGCCGCACGAGATCCGGGCGCTGGTGCAGGCCCAGGC
>JAUIAI010000193.1 GCA_030425615.1 Gammaproteobacteria bacterium | reverse complement strand
GGCTGCTGACGCTCACGGCCGAGCGTCTGCCCGAGGTCAAGGTCGAGCACGCCACGCGGTTCCAGGGCCGGAACGTCCTGCTGGGTCTGCCCGATGCCCGCATCGATGCCAGCCGGTACGGGGTGCATCAGCCGTACGTGCCGCGCGCCGGCACTCACGGCCGTCACCTGGAGCCCGGTGCCTGGCACTACGTGACCCGGTTGAGCAGTCGCGATGATCCCCGTGTCTGCATCTACCTGGGCGCGCTGCAGGACCGGCTCACGGAAGCCACCCATCGTCGTTCGACGGCGCAGAGGGTCCTGCACCAGGCTTCGTTCTATCGTGAGCCGCTCTTTCTCGTCGAACGCGAGCGGGGCTACTGGAAGAAAGCGGTGGACGACCTGGAGGGAGAAGGCGATCGTTGCGCGTTCATGGTCGTCGAACCGGTCGACGATCCGGATGCGCTCGAAGCGCTGGAGTGGGCTAGGATCGGCCTGCTGATGCTGATCATGCACGCGGTTCCCTTGGCATTGCTCACGGCCTGGGCCTGGGTCAGGTACGAGAACGACTGGTGATGGCCGCGCGGGCCTGGCAAGGTGCATGAACCGCTGTTTCAGAGGGCTGAATGAAGGTGATCAGATCCAGGCAGTTCACGGCCGACCGCGCCTGGGGTTCCGTGGCCGTTGCGAACATGGCGGGCGTCACGTCGAAGGTGCACTGGACCGACCAGCCCTATGTCTGGCATGTCAACGACGGCGAAGAGGTGTTTGCCGTACTCGATGGCACGGTGGACATGCACTATCGCGAGGCGGGAGAGGAAAAGTGCGTCGTGCTCGGTCCGGGAGACGTCTTCTTCGCGGAAGCGGGGTGCGAACACGTCGCCCATCCCCGGGGTGAGGTGCGAGTGCTCGTGGTGGAACGTGAAGGCAGTGTCTGAGCTCATGACCATGCCCGATCCAGACCTCATTCGTACCTGGCTGTTCGGCCCGGGAGCCGACGCGGCGGCGCACGAGGCCATGCTGGCCAGCGGCGCCGATGCGCTGATCCTCGATCTGGAGGACTTCACGCCACCGCAGCGGCGCGAGGCCGCGCGCCGATCGTTGCCGACCCTGCTGCCGCGCTGGACACAGGGAGGCTGCACGACGGTGGTCCGCATCAACGCGCTGGAGTCGGACGGTCCGCTGGATCTGGCTGCCGCCATGCCGGCACGCCCGGACGTCATCGCGTACCCGATGGCGCAGAGTGCCGAGCAGATGCATGCGCTGGATCTGACCATCGGGCACTGGGAACGGGCTTTGGGCATGGCAGTGGGCATCACCGGCATTCTTCCGGTCTGCGAAACGGCACTCGGGGTCGCCGACGTGCGTCGGCTGGCGGCGGGCAGTCGTCGGATCCGGGCCGCCTTGCTCGGCACCGAGGATCTGGCCGCCGACCTCTGTGCGGAGCGTCGGGAAGACGGCGTGGAGCTGGACTACGCCCGGCGTCGCTTCGTGCTCGAATGCCGGGCCGCGGGCATCGAGCCTATCGATGCGCCCTATACGTTCGGCGCGGTCGAAGGAGCCGTGGCCGAGGCCGCCTTCGCGCGCAGGCTCGGTTACCGCTGCAAGTCGCTGGTGCTTCCCGGGCACGCGGATGCGCTGAACGCAGTGTTCACGCCGGACGAGGCACAGATCGGTCGCGCGAAGGCGATGGTGCGGGCGTTCGAAGCCGCGCGGGCGCGCGGTGAGGATCGCGCGTTCCTCGACGGGCTCTGGGTCGAGGTGCCCACGGTTCGCAACGCGTTACGTCTGATCGAACGGGCGGATCGTCTCGCGACCCGCAGATAGATCCCGGCCGACGTCGGAAGGACGGGCGTCGACGGCCGCCGACCCGCCGACCCGGCGGCTCAGCCGCCGCGGGCGCCCTCTGCCAGATTTCGCGCGGCCTCGCGCGCTGCCTGGCAGCCGCTGCGCGCGGCATCCGTTCCGAAGTCCATCATCGGCAGGATCGCAGCCAGCGGATTGACGGCGCCGAGCACCAGGGAGGCCAGTGCGTCTTCGGCGATCTGCCCGGCGGCCATGCCGATCTCCGGATCCGAGAAGCTACCGGTGACGGTGATCGGCGCGTCAAGGTCGAGCGGGCTCCAGTCCTTGGGAGAACTCACGATACGCAGATCCAGCCGCTCTCCTGCCAGGTCGATCTCGCCGGTGGCATAGATCAGGCTGTCGGGGGTGTTCGCGACCGCGACATTCATCTCGGCCACGCCCTTCGTGACCGGCAGATCGACGAGCAGACAGCTCACCGGCGTGCCGGTTTCATCGGTGGCCCCCAGGCCCTCGGCGATGTCCAGCCCGATCCATTCGACCAATGCGCTCGAGACCCGCGCGTCACCGGTGCGCGCTCGCATGCGACCGCTGAGACCGCGAAGCAACTCGTCGGCCGTGTTGCCGCTGCTTTCTCCCTTCGCCTCGCCGTCGAGCCGGCCTTCGAAGGTACCGGCAGCATCGCCGGTCAGCCACCGGGCGATATCGATGTCCTGCCAGCGAAGATCGAAATCTAAGGACGGTGCCCGTGAGGCGTCATGCGAGTCGAGGCGTACCCCGGCGCGAACAGTGCCGTCGGCAAGCGTTGCGGTGAGCCTTTCCACGCTCAGCACGCCGTTGCCCACGGCAAGGTTCGCGGACAGTTCGCGGACGTCGTCGAGCCTGTCGCTCGCCAGTTCCAGACGCGCCACGTGCAGATCGAGCGCGACGTCCATGCCGGTGAACGTCGATCGTTCGATCGAGAACTCCGGCAGCGTTCCGTTACCCGGTCCGTCTGCGCCGGACGTCGCATCGCGCGGCTCCGCGCGCAGATCGACCGGCCGCAGCAGCGAGGCTGCGACCGAACCGGTCAGGCGCGGCGGAGTGACGCCGGTGTCGATATCGAGTTCGGCCATCAGGCGGCTCTCGCCGATTCCGGCGTGCAGATCGCGCAACCTGACATTCGGCCAATCCAGATCGAGGTGCGTCGTGACCGATACCGGTGCCGTCCGAGGCACGCTCCCGGCTGCACGCGGGAGTACGGCGGCGAGAGTGGGTGCGGTCACCTCCAGTTCACCCCGGAGGCTCGGGTCCGACCACGGCGGGGCAATGCTGCCCTCGAAGGCGAGGGCGCCTCCCCCGACGCTGCCGTTCGCGTTCAAAGGTTGTGCGTCGGCGCCCAGATTGGCGGAAAGGGCGTGCGGTGCCTCGGCGCGAAGGTCCAGGTCCAGGCCGGACCACTGTCCGGTCGTATGCGCGAACAGCGCATTCGAGTCGGGCCCGGACGGAGTGGTCAGCGCCACGGTGAGGTCGAAGTCGCGTTCGGTATGGCGAATCCGCACCTCCAGCGGCTCGGGGATCGAGAGCCGACGGATCGGAAGGGTGCGGTTCATGTTCTCAGGATCCGTCGGCCAGGGCCAGGACCATTGCGCGTCGGGGTCGATCTCCACGTCGATCGTGCCACCGATGATCTTTGCCTTGTCGAACACCGGCGGCCACGGAAGCAGGTCCCCGTACCCGAGGTCCAACGACCAGGCACCCAGCGACGCGAGGGGATCGCGCTGCGTGAGCGACTCGTCCGCGTCCGCCGCCGGTCCGGTGTCCTGCGGGGGAGCCTGCACCGTCAATCCACCGCCCGACAGCGAAGGGCGGGGAACCAACCTCAGTCTGAACGGGTCCTCGAAACGTACCGTCAGGCCGCTCGCCTGCGATGCGACCGCCTCGACCGGACGGTGCAGGAAGCGCCAACCCGACCATTCGCCGAGCAGAAACGCCGAGAGCAGCGCGGCCAGCAGCCAGCGCACGGCCCGTCCGGCGCGGCCAGACGAGCGCGACGTGGACGTCATCGCCCCGGGACTGCCGCTTCGTTCGGGATGGGTCGGTTCGGGTTCATTCGTGGCATCGGGCCTCCGCTCGAGCGGGATCACGGCGCGAACGCCCGCGCAAGGCGCGTGCCCGATGCCGTCTGCTCAGCAGCGGCCGCAGAAGCAACGGAACCGCGCCGGGCGTCCGGAACGCCGGCGCGCCATCGCTCCGGACATCCGGATCTGCTCGACCGCGTCCGCGATGACGAGGTTGTCCGGGCCGTAGTCGCCACCCAGCGGTGCGGGCAGCGTGAGGTGATACTTGCCGTTGGGGGGGAGCGCTCCGAGGGCCTCGCGCGCCCGCGTGAGCAAGGCGCGCATGGACCAGTCGGCACGGAACGCGTCGCTGCCGGCCAGCGTCTCGAAACCGGCGCGCGTCTGCGCAACCATCTCGCAGATCAACTCGTCCGGAACCAGATGCCAGTAGCATCCCTGGCGGTCGAGCACGATGCGGTGGCCGAAATCGTTCTCGCCCACGAGTTGTTCCGGTGCGATGCCGCTCCAGCCCCAGGCGTCGCGAACCGCGCGCAGAATCTCGGCGTCGGAGGAGACCGCCCGCACGGCGCTACAGCGCCTGAACGCGCGGGGTCTTGCGCCCGCCGGAGCCCCCCGAATCGTCACGGGCGCGGGAGGCGGCGCGGCGCAGCACCGATCCATAGCCCCGGGCGATCTCCATTCTCGGCCAGAGGCCGCGCTCACCGAGCCAGCGGTGCGCTCGTGGCAGCTTCCAGCAGGGAGCGAAGACGAACAGATGATGCTCCAGGTGGTAGTTCACCCAGTAGGGCGCCCAGAACGCGCGTTCGATGCGACCGGCGAGCGTGGTGCGCGTATTCCTGAGCGGATCGTCTGCCGGGCCGACCACGGCATGTTCGGCGATGTTGCGGATGCGGCTGGCGAGTTGGTACACGGTGAGCAGAGGCACGAGCCAGAGGGCCGCATACAACCAGGCATGGCCGCTCAGTGCCAGGATGCCGAGCAGGGCGGCCTGGGTCGCGAAGAACGGCCACTCGGCGCGCCAGAGCCTGCGCAGCCGAGCGGGCCAGCGACCTTCGCCCATGGCCTGGCCGAACTGCGCCCGCCGCCGCTGCAGCCCGGTGACGCCGAGCAGATCCCGTCTCACCTTGCGCCAGAGGCTGGCCCTGGTGATGGGGAAGGGGGCCGAGAGTTCGAGGTCCGGGTCTTCGGGACCCTGCGTGTGGCGATGGTGCTGAAGATGATAGGGTCGGTAGAGGCGCAACTCCGCCCCCACCGGCGCGCCACAGAGGAACCGGCCGACCCAGTCGTTGATCCGTGGATTCCTGAACAGGGCGCGGTGCGAGGCGTCGTGCATGAGGATGGCCAGGCCGAGCTGGCGCCCGCCGATGACCGCGGCCGCGAGCACATAGGTGAGCGGGTTGGGCCACCAGACGAAGAGCGCCATCGCCAGGAGGACGACACCCCAGGCGTGCGCCACCAGTAGCGCTCCGACGAGGTCGGAGCGCTCGCGAAGCTGTGCGATCTGTGCTTCGGACAGGAGTTCTCTACCGTGGAGATGCGACTGGGTCATGGCCGGGCACGATAGCGGAATCGCGCCGGCTTGTCAGGTGATCGCGTTACATTCGAAGGTCCTGCCCATCACCCGACCGGAGCTGCCCGATGATCACCACCATCGTCGAATTCACCCTGCCCAAGCCCATGACGGTGGACGAGGCGCGCGAGGTGTTCCTGAGCACCGCGCCCAAGTACCAGGGCATGCCGGGGCTGATCCGGAAGTACTACTGGCTCGCGCCGGACGGCGCCACGGCCGGCGGCATCTACCTGTGGCGTTCCCGTGCCGACGCAGACGCGGTGTACACCGAAGAGTGGAAGGCCTTCGTGACTGGCAAGTACGGCAGCCCGCCGGTGCTTCGCTATCTGGAGAGTCCCGTCGTCGTCGACAATCTCATGGACGAGATCATCGGTTGAACGGGTGCGCCCGGCGCACGTCAGGGTGCCGGGCCCGGGGCCGAGACACGGATGACCAGGCTGCCGTGCTTGCTCCCTTCGTCGAAACGGCGATGGGCGGCGGCGATGTTCTCGAACGGATAGACACTGTCGATCACCGGCCGGTAGGCCCCCGCGCCGGCGAGTTCGACCAGCCTGCGCACGTCGTCCGGATGCTCGCGGGCCGTGCCGGCAACGCAGCGGCGACCA
>JAUIAI010000964.1 GCA_030425615.1 Gammaproteobacteria bacterium | reverse complement strand
GGGTGGATTCTGGCCGGCCTTCGCGCGCAACGAGGACGCACTCGACATGCTGTTGCGTGCCATCGAGCGCGCCGGGTTGCGACCCGGCGTGGACATGGCCATCTCGCTCGACATCGCGGCCACCGATTTCGGCCGCGGCGGCCGCTACACCCTCGCTCGCGACGGTCGGGAGGTCGACAGCGACGCGTTGGCCGAGATGCTGCTCGGTTGGCTGGCGCGCTATCCCATCGTCGCCATCGAGGATCCGCTGGCCGAGGACGACGACGAGGCGCTCGCGCGTTTCACCCGCGCGGCGGGGCCCGACGTGCTGGTCGTGGCGGATGACTTCATCTGCACCAATGCCGGCCGTATCGAAGAGGCTGCCCGCCGGGGGGCGTGCTCGTGCGCCCTGATCAAGCCGAACCAGGCCGGGACGCTCACGGAGACGCGGGCCGCGCTGGACGCCGCCCGGGCCGCGGGGTGGCCGCAGATCGTTTCGGCCCGCTCGGGCGAGACCGAGGACGTCACCATCGTGCACCTGGCCGTGGGGTGGCGCGCGCCGTATCTGAAGGTGGGTTCGTTCACACGTAGCGAGCGCATGGCCAAATGGAACGAGGGACTGCGGATCGGCGAGCGTATCGGGCTGACCCTGCGCACCCCGGAGGGTGCTTCAGAAAGCGCCTGATCCGGCCGCCCGGGCGCAGCAGGCGTTCGCGTGCCGCCGTCGGAACGTGGCCGATGAGACGTCTCGGCCGCATCGGACCGGGGCCGCGGGCGGATGTCAGCGCCCGCTGATCTCGCCCAGCAACTGCCTGCCCCTTTCGCTTCGCAGCGAGAAATCGTCGCCGTCGAACTCCCGGCCCTCTTCCCCGGCGAGCCAGACGAGCGCCTCGCCCACCGCCTCGGGCGGGATGTGCGACGACCAGTCCAGTTGGCTTACGGGGTTGACACCGGATTCGCGGATCCTTTCCTGCATGGCGGTGGCGACGGTGCCCGGACTCAGCCCGACGGACCGGATGCCGTGGCTCGCGTAC
>JAUIAI010000192.1 GCA_030425615.1 Gammaproteobacteria bacterium | reverse complement strand
GTCATCGTGCCATTCGTTGATTCCCGGTCCCGCGTTGTAGTTGATGGTCAACTCTTCGCCAGCCGTGATGGGTCGGGCCGCAACGTAGTGCATCAGGTTGGCTCGTGCATCCGGCAGATAGACAAGACTCGAAGGGTTCGAATGGTTGTACATGCTTCCGTACCCGAGAACGAAACCCTGTGCGCGGGGAATCCCGGTCATGGCGGTCCAGTCGAAGACGTAGGTCGTCAGCAACACCGGCAGATCCTCGAAATCCGTCTTCAGGACGAGAACGGGCGCCACTTCGACGATCTCACCCTCGGCGAAATCGCGAAGCGCGAAAACGCCTTTGCCTTTCGACGTTCCGGTCTCCCGGATACAGACATCCGGAACTCGAACAGATTCGCTCATCATCTTTGCACCATCAATCAATCATCAGCTGAATCCAACACCCACACGCTTCTTCATCGAGACCAGGGGATCGTCTCCTGAAGGACTTCGTAGCGGATCCGAAGCACCTGACGCGTCGATCTCTTCTCGTACCGATGTACGAGGGCCGGCCGACCGAAATCGCGAAGCATCGGAGGACGCTTCGCCTCGAAGCAGTTCGCTGCGTAGTCCGCCGAGATTCCAGTGCTGACCAGAGCCACCTCGTCGAGCGTGCTACACGTGGAGATCAGGCACGGCAGGAACGTCCAGCCAGCCTGGCGCAAAGCCAGTGCTCGATGCCTGCCTTCCAGAAGCAGCGCTCGCCCGGCATGCATTGCCACATGCATGAGGGGAGGCCTGCGCCCGATTGAGAAACTCAGAGTGCCCACCAGGTTTCCCGGGACCTGTCCCGCTTCGCCAGCCGGCGGGACGACCATAGCAGCGTCGATCAACTCGATGTCGGCATCGCGCCCGATCACACATAGTTCGCCTTGAACAAGACGCACGAGCGGCTCGGGCTGAAACCAGTCATCGCCGGCCGGAAGACAGGTACGGATGAGATCCGCGTCGTCGGATATCCTGCTGGCGCGCCCCGTGGCCTCCCTTTCTCGACGCTCGTCGATCCAGTAGTGGCCCGCCATCAGTGCGTCGGCTTCCAGAAGCCCGAAGGCCACCGGGACTTCCCCGAACGCATTGTGCACGGCGGGTTCGGACATCACCGCCTCGAGATGGGCTTGCATCCCTTCCGCGAGAGGAAGAACACCGATGTCATCCGCGCAGCCGGCTTCGCGCTCAGCGAGTTCACCGTACGCCTCGGAAGCGCCCCGCCAGGCCTGGACGAGCTCCTCTCGCGGTTCGGACGTGACCGCATAGTTGCTCACCCGATCCAGGAAGTCGAACAAGGGGGCCCCGCCCATCAGATACTGCTCGAAATCGACCTGATCTTCGCGACGCCCGACTCTTGCTTTTTTCATGCGTTGACCGTCCTCAAAAGGGGGCGTAAACCGTCGGTATAGTCCCGGGCGCTCTTGTCACCCACCACTTTGCCGTCCCCGAGTTCGATAACACGGTCGACCGTCTCCAATGTCTGGGGCCGATGCGCGACGACTACCCGGGTCACGGCCAATGCGGCAATCGCCTCA
This sequence comes from Gammaproteobacteria bacterium, assembly GCA_030425615.1. Lineage (GTDB taxonomy): Bacteria > Pseudomonadota > Gammaproteobacteria > Burkholderiales > Burkholderiaceae_E > JAUIAI01. The sequence continues at coordinate 4,481 of JAUIAI010000192.1, read as the reverse complement.
CCGACCTGCGCCTCACGCGCAAGATCGAGATGACTGGTCGCTTCGTCCAGGATCAGAACCTTGGGTCTTCGGTAAAGTGCGCGGGCGAGAAGTACTCGCTGCTTCTGGCCACCCGAGAGACTCGTTCCCATATCCCCGACCAGAGTCTGATATCCCATCGGCATCGACGCGATGTCATCGTGCACGGCTGCACGTCTCGCGCAGCGCTCCACTCGCTCGATGTCCATCTGAGGATCGAAGAAGGCGATGTTCTCTGCGATCGAACCGGCAAAGAGCACATCGTCCTGCATCACCGTACCGATCTGGCTGCGCCACCAGTCGAGTCCCCGCGACGTGAGCGGCACACCGTCGACGAGAATTCGGCCCTGCTGCGGCGTGTAGACACCCAGCAGGAGGTTGACAAGCGTCGTCTTTCCGCACCCCGAGGGCCCGGCGATCGCCACGGACTCACCCGGCTCGATCCTAAGGTTCACCCCCGAGAGGATCTCGGGGGTTCCTTCGGCATACCGGAAATGGACATCCTGAAGTTCGATGGACGGAGGGTTCTTGACCGGTCGGGAGGTGACGGCGCCAGTCCGAGTCTCGATAGGCGTCAGGACGATATCGGCCAGGCGCTGAGCGTCGATTCCGAGCATTCGAAGATTGAAGAACTGATTCACGAGCGCGGAATAACGGCTGTCGAATTGCCCCCGATAGGCCAGAAACGCCAGCAGCATGCCGATGCTCAGCTCTCCGTCGATGACGAACATCGCGCCGACCCAGAGGATCACCAGGGCGAAAACACCCGACAAACCCTGGCGGGCGACGTCGTAGTAGATCTCCAGTTTCTGGATCCGAAGCTTCGCGTTAAGATCGGAAACCATCAACGACTGCCAGGAACCCAGGCGCTCCGTGTGCCTGGAGAAGAGCCGAATCGTTCGGATTCCCCGGAGCGTTTCGAGCAAGTGGCTCGATTCCACGGCGGATCGGATCACCCGCTCCGCCGTCGCTCTGCGCAGCGGCCCGTACCAGAGCACCCGGATCAACGTGTAGATTCCGGCCGATAGAAGGGCGATCAGGGTCAGTGCGGGGCTGTACAGGAACATGAGTCCGAGCGCGAAAAAGACCATCACGCCATCGAGTGCCGACTCCACGAACGTTCGCGTCAAGACCTCTTGGATGTTGCCAACGGAGCCGTAGCGAGACATAACGTCGCCCAGGTGACGCCTCGCGAAGAAATCGAGCGGCAGTCTCATCAGGTGCGACAAAACGTTGGATCGCCACTGCACACGCAGCTGGGTACTCACCCTCAAGACGAGCCAGGAACGAAGAAACGCGAACAGCTCCTGTACGAGAATGAGGATCAGGAATCCCACCCCGAGTGTGGACAACAAGTTCAGATCGCGAGAGACGATCACGTGATCGACGATCCATTGCATGAACAGCGGCGAAAGCAACGCAAACGCCTCCAGGGCAAGCGAGATCGACAGCACGCGTAGAATCGTTGGCCAGAGGCCGCTGACATGTCCGATCAGCTTGGAGATCGATACCGCCTGCGCTTCCTGTTTGGGCTCGAATCCGCTTCCCGGCCATGCCTCGAGCGCGACACCGCTGAATCGGGGAGAGAGTTGTTCTCTCGTCAGCACCCGCTCACCGAAGGCCGGATCGACAATGTGGAACCGGTTTCCCCGTACGCGGGAGAGAACCACGAAGTGACCGAGATCCCAATGCAGGATGCAGGGCAGACGCAGCCGTGGGATGTCGGCGAGATCCACGCGCACGGCCCGGGTCGCCAGCCTCTCGACCTCGGCTACCCTGACCAGGTCGACCAGGGTCATGCCCTGGGGGGTGGCTCCGTGCCGACCGCGCAGCGTGGCCAGATCGGTAACCGTGCCATGAAAGCCCAGCAACATCGCCACACACGCCAGGCCACACTCGGATGCCTCGGTCTGGAAGATGACCGGAACGCGGCGGCCGAAGCCCAGATGAAGTTGACTGAGCAGTCGCATGGCGATTCCCGCTACTCGTCCTGAAGTCTTGCTTTGGCGATCAAGAGCGGTTCGAGAATCCACTCGTACAACTTCCGCGTCTCGTGCAGGATGTCCGCCTCGACGCGCATTCCCGAGTAGAGTGGCACGTTACCCGGCATCATCGCCTGCGAAGGCAGCTGAACGGTGATTGCAAACAGCTGTTCGGCCACGTTCTCCGCTGGAGAACTCGCGCCCTGCAGCTCGGTAGGCGGCACGGCCGCGGTGGAGACCTCCAGTACCTTGCCCGCATGCTGCCCGAACTTCTGATACGGAAACGCGTCGTAGCGGATCAGGACCGTATCGCCCGGACGTACGAAGCCTGCGGCCCGACTGGGCGCGTAGAGCTGTGAAACCAATGGCGACGACGCGGGCACGAGATGGGCCAATGCAAAGGATCCGGACAGGCTTTGGCCGACATCGGCTTGCACCAAGGTCACCCGACCGTCCGCTGGGGCGCCAACGACGATTCGACGACTGGCTTCTACCTGGGCGAACTCCTGACGGGCGAGCAGCACCGATCGTTCCAATTCGGCACGACGTTCACCGTTTCGCGCCCGAACCGTATCGACTTCCCGCTGGGTCGACGCGATCTCGCGCTCCAGGCTGAGGGCTTCGCGGGCCAGTACCTGGACACGTTCCTGGGCCTCGGCCCGCTCTGTCTCGCGGGCGAGAAGCACATCGCGAGAGATGAATCCGTTACCGAAGAGTTCTCGATAGCGCTCGTGGGCCTCTCGCGCCCCTTTCAGACGAAGCGCGGCAAGCGACTTCTGACGCTCCAGCAGGGCGAACTCTTCTCTGAGTGATCCGACGCGCGCGAGCAGCTTGCCGACTTCCGTTTCTCCGGCGATCGACAGTTCCGACAACTCGGCTTCGAGTGAACGTTGCCGTGCTTCGATCTGCCGCGAGATGCTCTCCTGATAGCCCCGCTCGCCCGGGCCCGCGCGGTCGCCGGACAGCACGAAGAGCACATCGCCACGACGTACGGTCTGACCGTCGCGTACGTGTCTTTCCAGCACCACTCCCGGTGCAGGCGCCGTGATCCGGATCAGGCCGTCCCTGGGCAGCAACTGACCTGAGACGGTCGATCGACGCGTATAGGAACCGTAGGTGAGCAGCATCGCGATCGCCACCACGATCACGATCGAGACGACGGCGAGCCAGCGCGAAGCCCCCCCCGGAAGGAGAAGAACCTCGCCCACCTGTCCGGCGCGTGTCGCCTCCATCGCTTCCTTGCGAAACAACGGCGTCCGTTTCTTTGCGCGCTCTGCGACGCCGGACGGAGTCGGCGATCGCTTTCGCGAGCGACGCCGGGGCGGTGGAGAAGTCGGTGACATAGCTCTGAGTCGGTCGGTTCAGGGGGCGGCTCTTGTGACCCGCAAAGGCCTCGACATGAGTGGGGCCGAGACCCCGCCCCGGCTTCACTGACCAGCCGGGAACGGGACTCATGGCACCACTCATGGCAGTCGTCCGGAAGCGACGGCCACGCAGCAGGCTGAACGGATCATCGACCGGTAAGTCGTTCTCGTCCGGGCAGGAAAGACGATCCCGGGCCAAGGAGTGACCTACCACGACGGTCGATCCTCGTTGCATACCTGTCTGCGTGGCGTCCCGGATCAGTAGCGGTGGCCGCGACCTTTGCCACCGGTGCCATGGCCAGGGCCGCACGGACGGCACGAACCACCGCCGCCCTTGCCGCCCTTACCGCCCTTGCCGCCGCCCTTGCCGCCTTTGCCGCCGCCCTTACCACCCTTGCCGCCGCCTTTGCCGCCTTTACCGCCGCCACTGCACTTCTTACCGCCGCCAGCCGTGGCCAGCATTTCCTCGATGGTCAGAACACGCATGTTCATCTCCTTTGGTATCGGCCCTCTTCGGATCGTCACCTGAGCACGAAGCCGAAGCGCACGCGCACGGCGACCATGCGGGCGGGGCCATCACCCACATCCAATGGTCTGGTTGAAACTGCTTGGGGCCGCGATGTTCGAGAGGAGAACCGCGGTCGGATTCCATTGAAGGGCAAGCGTTTGAAGCGGCTCGCGCTAAACGTCGCAAAGGCTCTGCAAACGCTCGACAACGGGAAGATAGAGACCGACGTTCGGATGCGCCGTGACAAATCTCTCAACAGAGATCGTCACGTGCGGAATTGCGTCGCTTCAGATGACGCTTTGCCGCATGGATTTGCCAACTCGCCCAATTCCAGACCGTCGTGACAAACAAGCCCTGCAGGCTCCCGGCGCGGTCTCGAAGGGCAAACGGATGTGCCCTGCATCGATTGGGAGCGACGCGAGGTCTGTCGACCATTCCACAGTGGCAGCGGGAGCCGGAACAAACCCTTATCGACCGCTTGCGTCGAGACTACGAAGACGAAAACAGGAACAACGCCGCCACACGGCAGCCGCCCACACAGCGTTGATGCCGGGTCACCAAAACGCGCACTAGGTGCTATTCATCTCCCCTGTTCGTGCGCAGTGGACA
>JAUIAI010000191.1 GCA_030425615.1 Gammaproteobacteria bacterium | reverse complement strand
CAGCAACGTCATCCCGCCGGCCAGTGGCCGGGCTTCGGGATGTTCGCGAAGGGCCTGCAACGCCGACTGCAGATCGGCAGGCCGTTGGTAGTGGAATTCGTACAAGGGGCAGCCTCCAGCGGAACGGGGAGCCGGATCGCACCACACGACCGGATCCCGGCGGGCGACCGTCGCCGAACCGGCACATGCCGGCATCGCCCGCGACCACCCTTCGCCGAAAAGCTTACCACCCGCAAGCGAAAACGCCCCGACGGGGCCGGGGCGCTCGCAGGAACGGCGGGCCGCGCACGATGACCGTGCCGGCCCGGCCGGTGCCGGACCGAAGCTCAGCTCTGCATTTCGGCCTGCTCCGCGGCTTCCCGCCGCGCGCGCTCCATCGCTTCGCGCTCATGCTTGGGGATCGGCTTGTAGACCCCGCAGCCGACGACGTAGTCACCCACGCCGACGATGTAGCTGATCTTGGGCTCGATGGCGCCGCTCACCGGGTTGCGGACGTTGTACTCGATCCAGTCGCCGCCACGCTCGGCCGCTTCCCAGCCGGCCCGGTACAGGTGCTCGCCATCCAGGCCCGGCAGGTCGTCGACCGTCGTGTGCCCGGCCTTCGCCGGATCGGCTCCGTAGATCTCGAACATCCTGGCCCGGTCGAAGGCGAAGACGTAGAGATCGCGATCCCGGAACTCTCCGTTCTGGTCGTGGATCGCCGCCCGCGCCGCCGTGAACCCCTGGCGCTCGAATATCTTCCTGGCCCGCATCACCATGTCGTAGGCCTCGTCGGCCGTGCCACGGCGCAGCGACATGCCGCCGACCGCATTGGTCAGCCCGGCGGAGCGATCATTGAGCGCATCGGCGGCCTTCATCGTCCGGTCGACCATGACCGCGTTCTGCTCGGAAATGGTTTCGAGCTGGTTGACGGCCGCGGTGATCTCGCTCAGGGACTGAGCCTGGTCGGCTGTGCTCTGCGCGATCACCATCACCTTGCCGGAGGCATCGCGCACGCCGGTGAGGATCTCCTCGAGCGCATGGCTGACCGCGTCGATACCCACCGCGCCGATCTCGACCCTGGAGTTCGAGCGCTCGATGAGGTCCCGCACCTGCTGCGCGGAATCCGCGCACCGCTGGGCCAGCGAACGCACTTCCGAAGCGACGACGGCGAAACCGCGACCAGCCTCCCCCGCGCGCGCTGCCTCGACCGAGGCGTTCAGGGCGAGGATGTTGGTCTGGAACGCGATCCCGTCGATGGCGCCGATGATCTCGACCATCTTGCCCGAATCGACCTGTAGTTCCTGCATCGCGCGCACGGCCTCGGCCATCGTCCCCGAACTGTCCTCGGCAACGCCCCGCACACGGGTCACCAGGTCCTCGGCCTCACGGGCGGCCGCCGCGCTGCCGCCCACCGACTGGTCGAGACTGTGGATACTCGCCGTCGTCTCTGTCAGGCTCGTCACGCTCAGCTCCGTGCGGTCCATGAGGTCGCGATTGGCTTTGGCGATCTCGGCCGCGGCCATGGTCACCCGCATGGCCTCGCTGCGGATCTTGCCGATCCGTACCGAGAGATCCTCCGTCATCTCCTCGAGGGTGGCACCCAGGCGCGCGATCGCGTCGGTTCCCGGCACGACCGAACTGCGGCTCAGATCTCCGTCGCTCACCAATCCGATGGTCTCACGCAGCGCCACCACGGACTCGCTCATGGCCCGCATCATGCTGATCGGCGCATAGGCGAGAAGCACCAGCAGCAAGGCGCTCACGACGCCGTCCACCCACATACGGGTGGACTGCGCCGTCGCACGTGCCTCGAGGTTCATCGCGAGCTGCCGGTTCAGATCCTCGTGAGCCGAGAAAAGGAACTGCAACAGGGTGTCGGTCGCGGCGATGTCGAGCTTGGCGAACGGCAGCGCCGCCAGCTCTCGTGCCGCCTGTATGGCGGGGGCGAAGGACGGAGGCAGGTCACCGCCGACGCCGTCGTAGGCGCGAGAGACCACGAGGGCCTCTTCGGTCATCGCGCCGAGCATGTGCTGCATCGAAGCCACCGCTTCGGGATCCGCGGCTGTCCCGGAGAGCGCTGCTTTCAGACGCATGACCTCCGCCAGCGGCCGGATCAGCCGCTCCTGTACCAGGTCGATGTTCAGGGACTCGCGGGCATCGGCTTCGAACATCAGACCGTAGGCCTCTCCCTGGGCAAGAGTCATTCGCCAGGCGGCACGGGCCAGCCCCTCCGCACTGCGCGGCGCCAGGGACTCGCCGTTCTCGCGTACGGCCCGTGCCCAAGCCTGCAGGGACTCCCACGCCGCCGTCAGGCCCGGCTCGGAGCGAGCCTCGACGCGTTCGGTGACCGCGGCGAGATCATCGGCGACGTCACCGTTGAACAGCGTTCCGCGCAGCAGGCCGTAGACGTGCCTGTTGACCGCAACGCCCTCGATCTCGCCCAGGGTGTAGTCGACGGACCGTGACTGCTGGGCCACGGCCTGCCAGAGCGTGACCGAGATCGGCAGCGCGATCAGCGCCATCATCCCCCAGAGCTTGAACCTCAGCGGCAGACGGTGCATCAGGCTGACACCGGGTCGGAAGATCGTCTTCGTCACGGACATGGACGGATATCTCGCGGAATGAATGAGCGTTCGGTGCTCGCCGGCACGAACACCCCCAACTATCGCCGCTCCGGGCAGCCCCCCAGCGTCGGAAAAACCGGCCCGCAACCGCCCTGTTCGTGCGCGGCGGCCCGGCCCCGCCTGCGTCAGGGAACCGCGACGACCGACACGACGCCGTGAGCCGCCGCTCATCGGCCGAAGCATCGATCAGGGCGGCAACGGACGTACTTTCGCGGGCAACGACAGGGCGTGAAATCGCCGCGGCCGTCCGCCGCGAGATCGCAGCCCGTTCCCACAGCCGCCAGCCGACCCTCCTTCCCCGTGCCCGTCGCCGTTCGCTCGCTGCTCCAGACGATCGCCTGCCTGCTGTGCCTGGCCGTTCTCCAGCCGGCCACGGCATGGTCCGACACGGTGTTACCCGCACGCGTCTGGGCAGATCCCACCGCCGTCGCGTCCTTCGATGACCTGCCGCCGCCCGGGGAGTGGCGTGTAATCGACGGTAGACGGGCCGCCGAGTGGCTGCCCGGAGGCGCGTACTGGCTGCGCTGGTCGCCGGACCCGGCCGCCGGCCGTCGCGGTGCGCTTCGCCTCACTGACGGAACGCCGGCCACGCTGCAGGTCCGGTTGCTGGATGGCGCCGGCCGCCTCCTGGCCGCTCACGGCCCGGGAGCGGGAGATCACACGGCCGTGCGCGCCGGCGTCGTTCCGTGGCCGAAGGGGCATCGGGGCGAATTGACGGTCATCGCCCGTCAAACCGGCGCTCTCGCCCTGGTCTACGCTCCCGCGCTCATCGAGAGCGTTCCCTCACGGCCTCCCGCGTCGCCCGCCCATGCGGAGATCCTGTCGCCGCCCTGGCCGGCACTGGCGGCACTGACGGTGCTCTGCCTGATCGGCCTGCTCGGCGCGCTCGCGACCCACGACGTCGCCCATCTGGCAGCCGGATCGCTGGCGGCCGCGTTCGGTTTCTGGATCATCCAGAGTCACGGGTTCGCCGGACTGTGGTTCTGGCCCGAACACCCGGATTGGAACGTCCACGCCGCCACGGCCGCCCTGGCGGCGGTGGCGGCGCTCGCGGCGTGGGCGGCTCGCACCATCCTGGCCGACAGCGGACGCGAAGACGTCGTGGCCTCCCACGCCCTGGGCATTCTCGTCCTGGCCGGGCTGATCGTGACCGCAACCGTCTCGCTCGTCCCGACGACCGCGTCGGTACTCGCCTCGGGCTCGCTGATCGCGGCGTGCGGCGCGGTCGTCGCCTGGCGCGTCGCGGCCCGGTTGATCACCGGCGATCGCAGCGCCATCTGGCCGGCCCTGGCCACGGCCCCTCTCCTGGCGCTGGCGGCCCGGGATCCGCTGATTGCCGCCGGTATCGACCTGCCCGATCTGCTCGCCGCAAGCGACACCGGCCACGTCGTCCTGGCGGCCAGCGCCGGATTGGTCGCCGTCTGCGCATTGGGCCGGCACTACACGCCGACCCGACTTCATCGGGCCGCCAGGACACACTTTCTGAGGGAGCAGGCGACGGCCACCCGGGCATTGGAGAAAACCGTTGCCGCGCGGACGTTCGAACTGGAAATGGCCAACGAGAAGCTCGCGCGGATGACGCGTATCGACGGCCTGACGGGGGTTTTCAACCGCCGGCACTTCGACGACCAGTTCCGTCAGACCGTTGCGGACGCCCATGCCGCGGGGCGCACGATGGCCGTCGTGATGATCGACCTCGACCATTTCAAGCGGCTGAACGACGATCACGGACACGCCTGCGGCGACGAATGCCTGATCCTGGCCGGGCGTCTCGCCACGGCCGCGATGCCGCAGGACCGCGGGCTCGTGGCACGCTACGGTGGCGAGGAATTCGTCGCGCTGCTCGGCGACTGCGACACCGACGAGGCGATGGCTTTCGCGGAGGCCGTCCGACACGCGATCGAGAACGCGATGCCGCGGTTCCAGGGCAGAACGATCCGGATGTCGGCGAGTCTCGGCGTATGCTGCCGGCACCCGGAAACGGACGCTTCGGGGCCGGCCATGCTCGCCGCAGCGGACGCGGCGCTCTATGTCGCCAAACGCGGCGGACGCAACCGGGTCGTGGAGAACGGCGACGGCCGATTCAACGACTCCGGCTCTCCCGAGGCCGAGGCCGAGGCCGAGGCTGAGGCTGAGGCTGACGTCTCGAGCACCCGGGCAGCCCAGGCAGCGTCGGGATCCGCGAACCCGCGGAAAACCCCGAACGCCGAGCCGGCGACGCCGGCCTGACGCCGCGCGACGGCGACGACCGGCAGCGTCGCCTCAGCCCATGGACAGATAACCGCCGTCCACCGGCATCATCGTACCGGTCATGTATCGGGCCGCATCGGAGCATAGAAAGAGGATCGGATCGGCGATCTCGTCGGTCTGCGCCCAGCGCTGCAAGGCGATTCGGCCGTTGATCTGCGCGGCCCGCTCCGGATTCTCACGGGCACCGCGCGACAGTTCGGTCATCACCCAGCCGGGCGCGACGCCGTTCACACGGATTCCGTCCGCTGCATAAGCGCATGCAAGCGACATGGTCAGGTTACGGATCGCGCCCTTGGCACTCGAGTATGCCGGCTGAGCCGGACCGCCGAAGAACGACATCACCGAGCCGATCATGACGATCGCCCCGTTGCTTCGGGCCAGCAACGGCCTGGCCGCCGTGCTCACGCGCATGCTCCCGCTCAGGTGCACGTCGACGACCTCGTCGAACCGCTCGGGCTCGTGCTCCTGGTTACGCCGGATGATGCCTGCGCTGTTGACCACGTAATCCAGCCGCTCGAGTCCGCCCACCAGGGCATCCACGGCCGCCTTGTCCCGGACGTCGAGCCGTTCGATCCGGGCCCGGCCCAGTTCCGGGTCGGCCCGGGCCGCCTCGAGTTCCGCATCCGTGAAGCCGCAGGCCACGACCTGCGCTCCGGACCGCAGGAACGCGCGGCTCGCCGCGGCGCCGATTCCCGAGGTGCCACCGGTCACGAGCGCGACACGCCCGCTGAAGTCGAAAGAGAAGTTCATTGGCTGGTCATGCTCCAAGGTTTCAACGGTGTCTGACATAAAAGCACCAGAGGTCATCCAGCGTCTCCGTGCGCACCAGGACGTGACCGGTCTGGCGCGTGAAGCGCTCGAAGTCCCGCGGCGCGCCCGGATCCGTGGCCAGCACCTTCACGATCTGGCCGCTCTGGAGCGTCCCGAGCGCCTTCTTGCACCGCAGGATGGGCAGCGGGCAGTTCAGACCCCGGGCGTCGACCTCCTGGTCGACCACGATCTGCTCGCTCATCTCTCGTCCCTCGTTCTCGGTTGGGTGGCCGCGATGATACCGGCCGGCGGAAGAGACCGGCCACGAGCCGCCGGCACGCGAAGCGGCACAGGCGCCATGGCGGCATCGCGGCCCGGCCGCACCTCCCCGGGGTTCAGACCCTTTCCCGAACCCAGTCGGCCACGGAATCCAGTGCCGCGGGAAGGGCCGCCGGATCC
>JAUIAI010000190.1 GCA_030425615.1 Gammaproteobacteria bacterium | reverse complement strand
CCTGGAATTTACGAAGGTTTATTGGTTTGGCGCGGATTGCCGTGAGTAGCGAAGCCGGCGTCACGCGATTGGGTCAGGCGCCCGGCATTGATGTCGAAGCCACGACAAGGACACGATTTCGCGTGAGAAGATTGCCGTCTCGTTCGAGTCGTTCCGGAATCAAAACCGCTTCATGACGATCTCCGTGCCTGCGTCCGCACAAGACCCCATGCGGGCAGTCGCTTTCGCGTTGGGCGCCGCGACCCTGTTGCCGATCATGGACGGACTGGTCAAGGTTCTGGTTCAGCACTATCCGGTGATCGTGGTCGCATGGGCCCGCTTCGCGCTCATGAGCGTGCTGCTGGGAACCTCCACCTTCGCGCGCCTGGGATGGTCGATGTTCTGGCCTGTGGCCATGGGCGTTCAGTGCGTCCGAGCCCTGGCAGCCGTTGCGGCCACCGGTCTCTTCTATGCCGGCCTGCAGGTGCTTCCGTTGGCCGAGAGCACGGCCATCATGTGTCTTGCGCCGGCCATTGCGGCGGGCGCCGCGCACGTCTGGCTGGGAGAGCGCGCAACCGGATGGCAATGGATCGGCATCCTTGCGAGCCTCGGCGGAGCGATCCTGATCGCGGGCCCCGGCAACGAGCTGTTCACGGCGGCCGTGTTGCTGCCGCTGGCGGCATCGTCCGCGTTCGCGCTGTTCATTCTGACGTCGCGGGTGGCCGGGCGCAGGGACCATCCCGGCATCACGACCTTCTGGACCTGCTTCGGCGGGTTCCTGCTCTTCAGCCTCGCGCTTCCGTTCAACTGGCAGGGCGTGCAGGTCGCTCACGACTGGACGCTGTTCGTCCTCATCGGTGTGCTCGGTGCGCTCGGACAGTTCGCCACCGCGTCCGCCTATCGTCACGGCTCCACCGCGCTCGTGGCCCCGCTCGGCTACGTCAGTCTCGCGGTTGCGGCCGTACTGGGCTGGCTGCTCTTCCAGGACATGCTCACACCGTCGAGCGTCGCCGGAATGGTGCTGGTGGGTATCGGCGGAGTCCTGGTCATCCGACCCTCACGCCGCGTCGCACACTAGGCGGAGCATCCTGGTCGACCGGCGGTCGGATCCGCCGCCCGGGCGGCGGTCGTCGGCGTGCAGCCGTGACTTTTTCCGCTATAGTCGGAAGCAAGTGAGCCGCGGGCGAAGTTCGCCGGCAGGCCGCTCAGATGCTCGGAGTGATACGGATGCCCCACCCGGACGGTTCCCTCTTGAATGGTGGCCGTGATCCCGGCGATCGCCTTTTCGAGGGCGACGTTCCGCCGGTGGTCCGGCGCGGTTTCACCCCTCCGCTGCTCGCGGGGCTGGCTGCCGCGACGTTGTTCGCGTTCGTGCTGGCGTTTTTTCTCGTGCCGTCTCCGGCGATCACCGACCCCTCCGAATCCCGAACCCGTTGGAGCGGCCCGGTGCGCGCGGAATCGCTCCCCGTGCGCGTGGCCAATGACGCCGTCGTCGCCGATCCGGGCGCCGCACCGGTGGTCCATGCCACCGCCGCCGCGCCGGGCTTGCCGGATTCCCAGGGGGCTGCCGAGATTCCGGCGTCTGCGCAGAGCCTGGCGGAGCGCGGCGCCGGCGACACCGTCGCTCTCGTCGCGACGCTCTCCAGGGCGGTGCCGGTCGAACCGGGTGCAACCCAGCCCGCGGCGCCCAAGCCGGATCCTCTCGTGCGGCGCGTGCAGGCGCTTCTGGCGGAGTTCGGATATCAGGTCGGGCCGGTGGATGGTCTGGCAGGTAAGCTGATCTGGTCGGTGATCGAGCAGTTCCGACTGGACCGGGACCTGGCCCTGGACGAGCCACTCACTGTGGCGCTGGTCGATCAGATCGAGGCCGCGCGCGAGGCGGGCTGGCAGCCGCCTTCTGTCCTCGCGGGCGTCTTCTCAGGTGAGGTCGCCGCCGGGACGGCCACGGAGGTGTCCGGAGACATGACGCTGCAGCGTCTGCCCGGGCTCAGAGCCCTGGCGCCCCCGGAAAGGCACGTGCTCGAGCGGTGGTGTACCAGCGGACGCAACGCGGCCGATCTCGAAGGCTACTACCGCTGCCTGAGCGACTCGTTGTCCGAGCTCGCGGCCGATGGTCCCCTGGATACCCTGCATCGCGTCGACGCCCGACAGCTCGCGAGCCTTCGAGGACGCTGTCACGGGGGACCGCACGCCGCAGAGCCGCGAAGCTACTTCGGTTGTCTGCGCGAGGGCCTCGAGGGACTGACGGTCGTGGACGGGGATGCGCGCGTCCCGCCGGCCGGTTCCCGGCCGCAGCCGCGGCCGTCGTCGGCACTGGCCGTCGCGGAGCCCGCGAGCTGACGTGCTGACTCAGATGCCCAGGTAGCGGTGCTGAAGCCCTGCGTCCGCCGAGAGGCTGGACGAATCTCCCTGCCAGACGACCCGGCCCTTCTCGAGGATCGTGTGTGAGTCGGCAAGGCTGAGCAGATCGCGCAGATTCTTGTCGATGATGAGAATCGACAGTCCTTCGCGCTTGAGTTCACCCAGCCTCGACCAGATCTCTTCGCGCACCAGCGGCGCGAGCCCTTCGGTTGCTTCGTCGAGTATGAGCAATCGCGGGTTGGTCATCAGTGCACGGCCGATCGCCAGCATCTGCTGCTCGCCGCCGGACAGAAGATTTCCCATGGAGCGACGCCGGTTCGCAAGCGCGGGAAAGAAGGCGTAGACGCGCTCCAGCGTCCAGGGAGAATCGCCGCCGAAGCCGTCGCGCGCGGCCGCCACCAGATTCTCCTCGGTGGACAGATTCGGGAAGATCTGCCGGCCTTCCGGGACGAGGCCCAGGCCGGCCCTGGCGATCCGGTGGGGCGGACGTCCGTCGAGGCGCTCCCCATCGAAGCTCACCTGACCGGCGGCGGGCGGCACGATGCCCATGATCGCGTTGACGGTGGTGGTCTTGCCCATTCCGTTGCGGCCGAGCAGAGTGGTCACCTGTCCCTGGGCCACTTCGAGCGAGACGTCGAACACGGCCTGGCTCGCGCCGTAGAAGACCTGCAGTCCCGACACCGACAGCATCAGTCGGCCTCCCCGAGATAGGCATGGCGCACGGCCTCGTCTCCCCGGATCCGGTCAGGGCTGTCGCAGGCGATGATAGCACCCGACACGAGCACTGAGATGCGGTCGGCCAGAGCGAACACGGCGTCCATGTCGTGCTCGACGAGGAGCATCGACTTCTCACCCTTGAGAGTGCCCAGAAGCGCGACCATCCGCTGGGTTTCCTCCTGGCTCATACCGGCCATCGGTTCGTCCAGGAGCAGCAGCGAGGGTTCCGTGGCCAGTGCCATCGCGATCTCGAGTTGTCGGCGCTCGCCGTGCGAGAGAGCCTGCGCGATCTCGCCGGCCCGCGGCATCAGTCCTACCTGCTCCACATGGCTCGCGGCCCGTTCACGCAGGCGGCGCTGTGCACGGGCGGCAGCCCAGAAACGGTAGGAGTGGCCGTCGTGTGCCTGCACGGCCAGGGCGACGTTGTCCAGGACCGTGAGGTTCATGAACACCGAGGTGATCTGGAACGACCGTGCGAGACCCGCGTGGGATCTGCGGTGCGGCGACATCCGCGTGATGTCGCGGCCATTGAAGCGGATGCGCCCGGCATCGGGCAGGAGCGCGCCCGAGAGCTGCGAGATCAGCGTGGTCTTGCCTGCGCCGTTCGGCCCGATGATCGCGTGGCATTCCCCGCGCAGCACCTCGAGCGAGACGTCCTGGGTGGCCAGCACCCCGCCGAATCCCTTGCGCAACTGTTCGATCGCCAGGACGACGTCGCTCATCCGCGTTTCTCCGCACCGTAGAGCAGCCGGATGATCCCGCCCTTGGCGAACAGGACGGTGAGGATCAGCAGGATGCCGAAGGGCAGGTGCCAGTACACCGACCACTCGTTCAGCCAGGCTTCGACCGCCGCCGTCTGCTCGCCGCATTCCACGGCCAGACAGAGAATGCCGGCGGCTCCCGAAAGCAGCTCCTCGAGCAGCAGAAAGAGTGCCGCACCCAGCACCGGGCCGAACACCGTGGCCGCGCCGCCCAGGATCACCATGAAGATCAGTTCGCCGGAGCGCGTCCAGTCCATCATCTCAGGCGAGATGAAACTCGTGAAGTTGCCCAGCAAGGCGCCGGCGAACGCGCAGAGCCCGCCCGAGATGGCGTAGGCCACCAGCCGGTATCCATAGACGTCGAACCCGATGGCGCCCATCCTCTGCTCGTTGTCCTTGCCGCCCTGCAGCACCATTCCGAAGCGCGAGTTCACCAGCCGGTGCACGATGTAGAGAACGACCAGCAGCGCGGCATAACAGAACAGGAACAGGGTGAGGTTGTCCTCGAGATCGATGAACGGCAGTTCGCTGCGGCTGTAGATGACCAGTCCGTCGTCGCCGCCGTACTCCTCGATGGAGACGATGCCGAAGTACACCATCTGCGCGAACGCCATGGTGATCATGATGAAGTGGATGCCACGGGTGCGCAGGGCGACTGCGCCCGTGACGAGCGCGAACGCGGCCCCTGCGAGCACCGCGAAGCCGAGGTGGGTGAAACCACCGCTCACGTCGTAGTACGCGGGAATACCGACTGCGTAGGCACCGATACCGACGAAGGCGGCATGGCCGAAGCTGACCAGCCCGCCGAAACCGAGAATGAAGTTCAGCGTGACCGCCGCGATCGCGAGCACGACGATCCGCGTGCAGAAATCGAGCCAGAAGGGCTGGTCGCCATAGTGCGCTGCCAGCGGGAGCGCGAGCAGCAGGGCGAGCAGCACCAGGTTGACCACGATCTGACGTGCCGTGGCGCCCAGGAACCTGGGACGTTCGACGATGGCTGTCATCGGACCTTCGGCGGAAACAGTCCCTGCGGCTTGAAGACCAGGATCAGGGCCATGAGGATGTAGATGAGCATGGCCGAGATTGCCGGCGCGGAATTCTCGGCGGCGTCGGCGCTCATGAACAGACCGAACAGGTCGTCCAGGTAGGAGCGTCCCAGCGTGTCGATGAACCCGATCAGCATGGCGGCCACGAAGGCGCCTTTGACTGATCCCAGACCGCCGACGATGATCACCACGAACGCGGTGATGATGATCGCGTTACCCATGCCGATCGACGCTTCCGTGATCGGCGAGATGAGCATTCCCGCGGTTCCCGCCAGGGTCGCGCCCAGGGCGAAGACCAGCGCGAACAACAGCTTGATGTCGACCCCGAGCGCGCCGATCATCGTCCGGTTGGAAGCGCCGGCGCGGATGCGCATCCCCACCCGGGTGTGGTTGACGAGCAGGTACAGGCCCAGCGCCAGCAGCAGCCCTGCGAGGATGATCACCACGCGGTAGGTCGGGAACACCAGATCGGCGCCGAGTGGAATCTGACCGTCCAGCCACTGCGGCAGGGGAATCGCGAGTCCCTCGGGACCCCAGATCAGGTGCACGAGCGTGTCCATGCACAGGATCAGTCCGAAGGTGGCGAGCACGTGGTCGAGGTGGTCGCGGTGATACAGATGCCGGACCACGACGACCTCGAGGACCAGGCCGACCAGCCCGGTCAGCGGGATGGCCAGCAGCACGCCCAGCAGGAACGAATCCGACCAGAGGGTGATCGTGGCACACAGGTAGGCCCCGACCATGTACAGGGATCCATGGGCGAGGTTGATGAAGTCCATGATCCCGAACGTGAGCGTCAGTCCGGCGGCGAGCAGGAACAGCAGCACACCGAGCTGCAACCCGTTGAGCACCTGGATCAGGAACAGCGCGCCTTCGTTCATCGGCGGTTCTTGCGTGCGGAGGTAACGGGGTAGGGTGGGCGCCCGGCCGCAGGGGCGGGGTGCCGGAGAAGACCGGCCGGGGAACGGCCGGTTGCCCCCCGGGCCGACGGATGTGCGGCCCGGGGGTCAGGACATCATTTCATGTCGCACTCGGACGCGAAGCGGTCCTGGTGGTTCTCGTATACCGTGGAGACGATCTTCGTGGTCCAGCGGCCCTCGTCGTCGATAACCACTTCGCGCAGGTAGAAGTTCTGGATCGGCATGTGGTTGTTGCCGACGGTGTACTTGCCGCGCACGGAATCGTAGTTCACCGCCTTGAGCGCGGCGCGGATACCGTCCTTGTCATCCAGGTTGCCGCCCAC
>JAUIAI010000189.1 GCA_030425615.1 Gammaproteobacteria bacterium | reverse complement strand
TGCACGCCTCCGCCGCTCGTCAGTGCTCGGCGTGCGCAGCGGAGGCGTGCACAACCCGGTGTCCGACTACACCGAGGACTACATTCGTCACCGGTCGCGGGTCGTCGGCTATGCGATCGACGCGCGTCGTCAGCGGTATCCGCACGAGACGCCGTTCGACTATGCCCCGCTGGCCGGCGAGACGGATCGTTGGCGATGGAACGACGTTGCCCGTCAGGACATGCACGACTACAACCTTCAGGATATCGGCATCTGAGTGCGCATGACCGAGTCCGCCGACAAGCCCGCACGTCAACATGTCATCACCCGTGAGCGTCTGCTCGACGGCTCCCTGGCCGAGCGCTTCCGTGCCAATGCGCCGCCCGGCTACCGGATGCGCAGCGAGCCGGAACTGGTCGAGTCGCTGGAGCAGACGCTCGCGGTCTGCCCGGAGGGACGCCTCGGAGACGTCCACGTGTTCGGCTACGGTTCACTGATGTGGAACCCGGCGATCGAGCTGGAAGAGCCGGTTCACGCCCATCTGCACGGTTACAGCCGCCGCTTCTGCCTGCGCCTGCTCAGCGGCCGCGGCAGCCTCGAGCGACCGGGCGTGATGCTGGCCCTCGACCGCGGCGGCTCCTGTCACGGCATGGCGCTGCGCATCGCGGCGAGCAAGGCCCGCCACGAGCTCCATCTGCTCTGGCGCCGCGAGATGTTGTCCTACGCCTATCAGGCCCGATGGGTGACGGTGCGTATCGGCGGGCGCCCGGTCACGGCGCTCACCTTCGTCATCAATCGTGCCAGCGAACGGTACCTGGGTAAGTGCCCGACCGAGCAGATCGTCGAGATGCTGCTCACCGGAGAAGGTCACCTGGGCACGAGTCACGAGTATTTCGAGGCCACGCGCGCGAGCCTGCTCGGGCTCGGAGTGCGTGACAGCGGGCTGGACAGGCTCCACCGCCTCCTCGAGGCGCGCCTGAACAAGCGCATGGAAGCATGAGCCGGTCGCGACGGGTCGGGCACGCTTCATGCTGACGAGACTGACGCGATCCGGTCGGGAGTACCCGGCCGAACGCCGGCGCCGGGACGCGGCGCAGCCCCGGAGGACCCATCGATGAAATCCGTTCCCCGACTCCTGCCCCCGGACGCGGCACCGGCCGCCTCTGCCGTCGGCACACGCGCCCCGGTCCGATCCGGCTCCGGCGGCGTGTCGTGCGCACGCAGACGCATCCTGCAGGCGGGGGGTGCCCTGGCGGCCGGTGGGTTCGGCCCCTTCGTCGCCGGCTGCACCAGTGTGCCCGACGGCATCGAGCCGGTGCAGGGTTTCGAACTCAACCGTTACCTGGGCCGCTGGTACGAGATCGCGCGCCTGGACCATCGCTTCGAGCGCGGCCTATCGCACGTCACGGCCAGGTACGCACCCCACCCGGATGGCGGACTCGAAGTGATCAACCGCGGGTGGTCGGTTGCCGAGGGTGAGTGGCGCGAGGCGCGCGGCCGGGCGCGTTTCGTGCAGTCCCCCGACACCGCCCATCTGAAGGTGAGTTTCTTCGGCCCGTTCTACGCCGCCTATGTGGTCTTCGAACTGGACCCGGGCTACCGCTATGCGTTCGTGGCAGGCAACTCGCGCGACTACCTCTGGTTGCTGTCACGCGAGCCGGAGGTCGACGAGGCGCTGTATGTCCACTTCCTGGACCGGGCGGTCAGCCTGGGCTTTCCCACGCAGGAACTCATCCGCGTGGAGCAGCGCAACCGACCGCCCGGCGAGCAGACTGCCGTGACGTCTCACGCGTCGAACACGAACTCCGTATAGCCGTCGCCGGCCACCTGTTCGCAGATGCGCCTGTAGCGTGCCATGCCCCCCGCGTAAGGCATGAAGACCCTGGGCTTGCCGGGAACGTTCGCGCCGAGATACCAGGAACTGTTCGCCTTGGGCAGCAGGGTGGCATTGGCTGCCTCGTTCACGTGCCGGACCCACTTGTCCATCGCTTCGGGCGTGGTCTCGATGCGTTCGTGACCCTGCTCGCGCATGTGCGCGATGCAGTCGGTGATCCACTCCACGTGCTGTTCGATGGCCACCGGCATGTTGCAGAGCACCGACGGGCTGCCCGGTCCGGTGATCGTGAACAGGTTCGGGAAGCCGGCCACCTGGAGGCCGAGGGTATTCACCGGACCGGCGGTCCACGCTTCGGCCAGGCGCAGGCCGTTGCGGCCTGTCAGATTCAGGTTCAGGAGCGGCCCGCTCATGGCATCGAAGCCGGTGGCGAAGACGATCACGTCCAGCGGATACTCCTGGCTGCGCGTCCGGATGCCCCCGGGCGTGATCTCCTCGATGGGATCCTCGCGAATGTCCACCAGGGAGACGTTGTCGCGATTGAAGGTCTCGAAGTAGTGGCTGTCCACCGGGGGTCGCTTCGTGGCGAACGGGTGATCGATGGTCGCGAGCTTGCGTGCGGTCTCCGGATCCCTGACGATCTGCCGGATCTTCTCCTTGATGAATGAAGCCGCGGTCTCGTTCGCGGCCTCGTCGACGAGCAGATCGGCGAACGTGGCGCGAAAGCGCAACCCCCCTTTCTCCCAGGCCTGTTCGTACACCTGGCGCCGCTCGGCCGCGGGCGTCTCGCGTGCCGATCGCTGCGAGATCAGGAACGGGTGACCGTTCGAGGCCTCGTGCATGATCCGGCGCAGGTCGCCGAACTCATCCTTGTACGTCTGCTGGTCGGCCTCGGTGAGCGGGCCGTTGCGTGCCGGAATGCTGTAGTTGGCCGTGCGCTGGAAAACCGTGAGATGCGCGGCCGTTTCGGCGATCACGGGCGCCGCCTGTATGCCGGTCGAGCCGGTGCCGATCTGGCCCACGCGCTTGCCCCGGAAGTCGATGCCCTCGTGCGGCCACTGTCCCGTATGCGCCCACTGGCCCTCGAAGCGCTCGAGACCGGGGATCTTCGGAATGTTGGCCGCCGACAGGCAGCCCACGGCGGTGATCAGGAACTGCGCGGACCGGGTGCGCCCGTCATCCGTGTGAACGCGCCAGAGGTTGGCTCCTTCGTCGTACTCCGCGCCGGTCACCCGGGTTTCGAACCGAACGTCCCGTAACAGGTCGAGCCTGTCGGCGACGAAGCGCAGGTACCGCCGGATCTCCGCCGGGCCGGGGTACCGCTCGGTCCAGCTCCATTCGCGATAGATCTCCTCAGAGAACGCGTAACAGTACGAGTGACTCTCGGAGTCGCATCGGGCGCCCGGATAGCGGTTCCAGTACCAGGTGCCGCCGACGTCGTCGGCCATCTCGAGCACCTGGACCCGCAGTCCGAGCTTGTCGCGCAGGCAGTGCAGTTGGTACAGGCCGGAAAAGCCCGCGCCGATGATCAGCGCATCGAACGGGGCCGTGTCGGCGCCGCTCTCGCGGTTGGTAGGCGCTCCAGGGGCGCTCTGACTCATTTCGTCTCCTTTCAAGTGCCGCAACGGGGCCTCGACAGGTGCCCCGAACGCCCGAAAGCATACCCCGACCCGACGGACGGCCCGTCGTCCGGGCGTCTCCGGGGTTTGTGATGAAACCGAGACAAACCGGACATTCTTTCGATCCCTGACCGCAGTGATGGCGATACCGGCGGTTTGCACAATGGGAACCATCGAACGACACGAAACAGAGCGTTCGACACGAAAACAGCTTTCTCCTCCTCCCGATCCAGATACCGACACCTCAAGGAGTCAACAAAAATGAACACCAAACTCTTCCTCGCCAGCATCGCCACCGCCACCACCCTTGCCGCTCCGGGCGCTTTCGCCAGCGAGCTCTACGGTGCCGTGGACCTGACCACGGGCCAGGCGGGCTCCTCACAGCCCATCGCCTTCGAGAACGACGGCAGGGTGACGGGCGCGCTGTACGGCTTCGAGACGGTCCGCCCGGCCGCGGCTTCGCAGATGGCCAAGTCGTTCGACACCCGTGTGGAGCCCACCGGCGTGCTCTACGGTTTCGAGATCGAGCGTGCAGGTGACGTGGGCGGCGCGCCGATGACGAGCATGAGCCAGGAGCGCGCGGGCTTTGTCGTCGCCGGCGGTGAGCTGTACGGTTCGATCGGCGAGGGCACGACCGGTTCGCGGCTGGTCGCCGCGGTGATCCCGGCCGACGGCCCGCTGGGGCGCGGAGCGCTCTACGGCTTCGAATCCGGCGCGACTCCGGCGGGTGGCGTGACGGTGCAGATGGCCGACATCGGCCCGCAGGGTCCGCAGACGCGTGGCGCGCTGTACGGGTTCGAGGGTGATGCGCGAATCGGCGCGACCAGCCTCGGCGAGTAAACGTCGCGGGCATCAGTCGACATGAAGGGGCGCCGGCTCAATCGAGCCGGCGCCCCGGTGTTCTTCGGGGCCTGCCGTCAGGCCCGGGAATCAGTGCCGGGGCGACTCACCGATCGTCCAATCTGATTCGCCCGCGCGTTCGAGCAGTTGAACGAGTTCAGCCTTGCTGTGGATGTTCAGTTTCCGGTACACGTTGGCGACTTGATTTCTCACCGTGACCGGAGAAGTCCCGAGCTGGTCGGCCACGTCCCGGTACGAGCGGGCGGCGGCAAACCGTCGGACCACCTCGCGCTCGCGATGACCCAGCTGGTCGAAACCCGAGAGCCGTCTCGCCAGCACGAGAACATAGCCACCCACCGGCTCGCTGCGAAGCTTCAGCGAGCGAACAGTGAACTCCCTGCGCCGTCGCAGGGTCCTGAACAGCTCCACGGGAAGGGCCGCGCCCTTCCACTCCGGCCAGGCCTCGCGGATCAGGTCGACGAAGGTCTGGCTCACCTCCACCAGGCAGCCAGCCTCGCCGTCTATGAGCGACCATGCTCGTGCGCTGCCAGGAGACACGTCGGCCGCGACCAGCTCCTGCAGAGACAGGAGCCTGCTGATCCGGAAAGACTCGGCCAGATGCGGCATGATCCGCTGCATCCGACTGCGGTCGATCTGGCTGAACGGCCAGCGCGCGTCGAAGCGCCAGACCGTGAGGAACTCGCACAGTCCTGAATCGTCGTCCGAGAGCACGGTCCCGAGGGTATCCTCCAGTTTGTGATGACGGCCGTAGCGCGTATAGAGCGGGTGCTTCAGATAGCGCTCTCGCGGCATCAGTTCGAGCATCGAGAACGACCTTCCGGGCTCGGCCAGCATCGCATCACGGAAGAAATCGTGCTCCTGGATTGCCTGGTAGTCGTGCAGGATCGACTCACTCGCATTCAGCAGGTGCACGTGCAGGATCTTCGGAGGGTCGAAGATCGCCCGGCCCCACCAGGCGGCGTCGAAACGCACCACGGCTCCGAGGCTCGCGAGCGCGCGGTCCTGGTAACTGCCGAGCCGGGTCGAACTCGCGCCGCGATAGAGCTCGAGAATCAGCGATTCGACTTCCGCATCGTCGATACCGGTGGACATCTCCGGACCTCCTGGGTGCATCCCCCGCGGAGCGGGCCCTGCACCCGGCCGGGCAGTACTCCCTGGGGTCGTACCGGCCGTGCGCGGCCCGACCATCCCTCAGCGCGCGCCGGCCGTCCAGTCCCCGAAGTAGATCAGATCATCGTTCGGCTGATCGTACTCGAAGTACTGACCATCGATGCGTCGCGCCGCGGGGTTGAACGTCCCGACATAGACGCCCCGGCGGAAGCCGGCGATGACCTCGGGCGTGTTGTCGGTGATCTCCACCTGACCGTTCGGGTTGATCGTTCCTGAGAGCGTGAAGCTCCTCGCGGCCAGTCCCAGCGTTGGATTGGCCGGCCAACTGCTCGTGCCGGTGACGGTCAGATCAGGGGCGATGGTCATCGACAGGCCGTGAGCGACGTTTGCATTGTCCGGGTTGGACACATTGCCGTTCTGGTTCGGGGCCGCCGCGACGAGTTCGGCCGGCGGCGGCAGGCGGAAGCGGCGCTCGGCGGCCAGCACGCCGGACTCGTACTCCCGAATGAGTGCGAGCAGGTGCCTGATGTGAATCCCGAACGAGGCCGTGCCGGTGGCATCGCGGTCAATCACAACCGTATTGTTCGGTCCGGGGCGGAACGTGAGTTGATAGTTGCCCGAGTTGTGCACGCCGATCACTTTGCCGTCGCGCAGCACGGGCGATCCGCTGGTGCCACCGCTCGTGTCCATCGAGTACTCGTACATGTCGAGCGTGTT
>JAUIAI010000188.1 GCA_030425615.1 Gammaproteobacteria bacterium | reverse complement strand
ATTGTTCTTCCCGAATGCCGGAGAGTGACAGGTACACAGGAGTGGGCCGATGCCCGGCGAGGTACAGGTAGCGATGGGGTTTCGCAGGAGGCGTGCAGATCTTGCGCGCCCGGGGCTCGGTGTCCTTGGGTCGGCGTCCTCATGGCACGGCTTCGGCTACCGAGTCGCGACAGCTGTTGACCGCGGCGTCCGCAACGTCGCCGGCCTGCTGCTGCTCGCCGCGCTGGCCTCGCCGCTGCAGGCGCGCCCGGTCACCGACTCGGCCGGCCGCGTCGTGGAGCTGCCCGAGCAGGTGAACCGGGTGTTCGCCGCGGGTCCGCCGGCCTCGGTGCTCGTCTATGCACTCAAGCCCGAGGCCCTGCTCGGCTGGCCACGCGCCTTGCGCGAGATCGAGAAGCCCTACGTGGCCGAGCCGTATCGCGAACTGCCCGAGACCGGGCGCCTCACCGGGCGCGGCGGTGAAGCCAACCTCGAACGGGTGCTCGCGCTCGCGCCCGATCTGATCATCGATTTCGGCTCGGTGCGCGACACCTATGTCGACCTCGCCGATCGGGTACAGGCGCAGACCGGCATTCCGTACCTGCTGGTGGACGGCCGCTTCGAGAACACCGCCGCATCGGTGCGGCTGCTGGGCGAGGCGCTCGGTGTGCCGGCACGCGGCGAGGCCCTGGCGGCCGATGTCGAGGCCACGTTCGCCGCGCTCGATGCCGCACTGGGCGCGGTGCCCGAGGGCGAGCGGCCGCGCGTCTATCTGGCGCGCGGGCCGGACGGACTCGAAACCGGTCTCAAGGGCTCGATCAATTCCGAGATCATCGAACGCGCGGGCGGGCGCAACGTGGCCGACGTGCCGGGCCGGTACGGCATCGTGCCCACCAGCCCGGAGCAGATCATCGTCGCCGATCCGGACACGATCATCACCTGGGACGGCCGTTTCTACGAGCAGGTCTGGGACGATCCGCTCTGGCGCGGCATCCGCGCGGTGCGCGAAGGGCGGGTGTTCCTGTCGCCCACGGCGCCCTTCGGCTGGATCGACCGGCCGCCCTCCGTCAACAGGCTCATGGGTCTGAAATGGCTCGCAGGGCGGTTCTACCCGCAGCGCTGGCCGGGCGACCTGCGCCGAGAGACCGCCGAGTTCTACGCACGCTGGTACCACGTGACTCTCGGCGAGGCCGAGCTCGACACGCTGCTCCAATGGGCGAACGGGCGTCGACCCTGAGCCCTGCGGCGCGTGGGCGCGCGCGCGTCGGCCTTGTCGGTGGCCTGACCGTCCTCGTCGTCCTCGCGGCGTTCTGGGCGCTGCTCACGGGGCCGTTCCCGCTTGCACCGGCCGATGCCCTGAGGGTGCTCGCGCGCGCGCTCACCGGCGAAGTCGTCCCCGGGCCCGAAGCCACCGTATTGTTGTCGATCCGCCTGCCGCGCGTGCTGGCCGCGCTGCTGGTGGGGGCCGCGCTGGCGGCGGCCGGGGCCTGTTACCAGGCCCTGTTCCGCAACCCGCTGGTGTCGCCGGACATCCTGGGCGTTTCGGCCGGGGCCGGGCTCGGCGCGGTGCTCGGCATCTTCCTGTCGCTGCCGGTGGCGGCGATCCAGCTGATGGGGTTCATGGGCGGACTCGCCGCCGTTGGACTCGTCACGGTCGTGGCGGCCGCCGTGCGCAGCGGCGACCGCACGCTGATCCTGGTGCTCGCCGGTGTGGTCGTCGGCGCGCTGACCGGCGCGGCCACGTCGCTGCTGAAGGTGCTGGCAGATCCCTACGACCAGTTGCCTGCGATCACCTTCTGGCTCCTGGGCAGCCTGGCCGGGGTCAAGGGTGCGGACATCTGGCCGGGGGTGCCGGTCGTGGCGCTCGGCCTCGTGCCGCTGGTGCTGCTGCGCTGGCGCATCAACGTACTCTCGCTGGGCGACGAGGAGGCGCGCGCGCTCGGTGTCGAGGCCGGCCGGCTGCGGATGCTCGTGATCGTCTGCGCCACGCTGATCACGGCCAGCGTCGTGGCCATTGCCGGGGTGGTGGGCTGGGTGGGGCTCGTCATCCCACACATTGCGCGCATGCTCACAGGGCCCGGGTTCGGGCGTCTGTTGCCGGCTGCCGCGTTGCTCGGCGCGGGGTATCTGCTGATCGTGGACACGCTTGCGCGCACGATTTCGGGGACCGAGGTGCCGCTGGGCATCCTCACGGCCGTGGTGGGTGCGCCGTTCTTCCTCTGGCTGCTGATGCGGGGACGGCGGGCATGGGCGTAAGGCTGGTCGCCGAAGCATTGGACATCGGCTATCCGTCTCGTCGCGTGGGCACGGGGCTGTCACTCGAGGCGGGCGCTGGTGATGTGCTCTGCCTGCTCGGTCCCAACGGCTCGGGCAAGACCACGCTGTTCAAGACGCTGCTCGGGTTGTTGCCCGCGCAGGGCGGACGCGTACTGCTGGACGGGCGGCCGCTGAGCGCACTGTCGCGCGCGCAGGTGGCCCGCCGGGTGGCGTACGTGCCGCAGGCGCAGACACTGCCGTTCGCGTTCACGGCGCTCGAGGTGGTCTTGATGGGGCGCACCGCACGACTGGGGCCGTTCGCGCAGCCGGGGCGCGACGACGAACGCATTGCGCACGATGCGTTGGGCCGGCTGGGGATCGAGTCGCTGGCGGCGTCCGACGTCACACGCCTGTCGGGCGGCCAGCGCCAGCTCGTGCTGGTCGCCCGCGCGCTCGCCCAGGAGGCCGGGGTTCTGGTCATGGACGAGCCCACAGCCAGTCTGGATTTCGGCAATCAGGCACGGGTGCTGTCCGAAGTCGTCGCGCTCGCGGCGCACGGTCTGACGGTGGTCCTGTCCACCCATGATCCGGACCATGCCCTGGCGGTGGGTTCCCGCGTGGCGCTGCTGCACGAAGGGCGCATCGTCGCCGCGGGCGCGCCTGCCGATGCGCTGACCGCGCAGACGCTGAGCGACGTCTACGGGGTCGGCGTGCGGGTCGAGCGGTTGTCAGACGGCCGGGCGGTCTGCGTCCCGTCGCTGGCGCGCGCCGGCCCGGTCGCCCGCTGCGATCCGGCTTCGCACAACCCCTGCGCTCAGGGCGAGAGCCAGCGCACTGAACCGAGCTCGCCGACGTCGTAGCCGTCCATGTTCGCAGCCTTGCTCCGGAACGCGTCCGTGCGCGTGAACGCGAGCAGCCGCTGGAACGACGGCGTGAAGTAGGCCCGGCGATCGATCAGCAGATCGAAGCGCTCTTCGAGCAACGGAGCGAACGCCAGATGGTATTGACGGGCCGACGCCGCGATACCCATCGCGGCATCGGCCTCGCCGGCGGAGACCGCGGCGGCGGCGTCGGTCTCGGTACGGGCCAGGGACTGCGCCACGATGATGTCGTCGCGCGTCATGCCGGCTTTGGTCAGGAGGGCATCGAACAGCGCGGCGGCGCCCGCGCCCGGCTGTCGCAGAACGACCCGGCGACCTCGCAGATCGGCGATGCCGCGGATATCACCGGCCAGGGCGGGGGCCAGGATCAGCCCGCGGCTGCGTGTCGCCCAGGCGATCAGGACACAGTTCGAGAGGCCTCGCGCACCGACCGTGCGCAGGTTCCAGCCATCGTCGTCACGCACGTGCAAGCCGGCCGCGGCGGCCTCGCCCGCCGCGAACACGTCGAGCCCGTTCAGACTGCCGTTCCAGCGCGTGGCCAGCCCCGAACCGGATTCGAGGATCGCCCAGTCGAGCAGCGGATCGTGCGAGCCGGTGAGCACGTCCGGCGCGGCACGATCCGCGGGCTCGCCGCCGCCGGCGATCCAGGTTTCGATCTCTCCCGCGGGGAAGAGCAGCTTGCCCGTGATGCGCCGGTGCGGAATCTCGCCGGCCGCGGCAAGGTCGTAGACCTTGCGCTCCTTGACACGCAGCAGTTCGGCGACTTCGCGGGTGGTGAGGTACAGCGGCTGGTCGGTCATGGGTGCATGTGGAAGAACTGGCGTGCGCTCAGGATTCGGCCCTTCAGATCGGCGGCAGACAGCAGGCGCTGGTCCCCCGTGATCAACAGCAGATCCTCGCGCATCGCCATCAGGTCCCAGAGAAACTGATCGCCCGGGTCGGGCGCACGGAGCCCGGCAGGCTCCGTCGGTGCCAGCACGATGGCATTCTGCACGAGCGCGGTCAGGATCTCGTCCACTTCGTCAGGGCTCAGCCCGTGCAGGCGGCACAGCTTCGGCCGCAATAGCACGGCCCGATATTCAGCGATCAGCGCCTCGGAAACGACGTAGGGGAATGCCGGCGCGAGCATGCCCTGCAGCCCGTGCACGACAGCCGATTCCCCGCTTGCGGTGAGCAGACCGGCGACGACCACATGGGTGTCGATGATCGCGATACCCGCTGAGGCAGCCATCGCCTCAGCGCGCGCGACGTGATGCCCTGACGGCGTCGTTGGCCATCTTTCCAGCCCCTTCTTCCGACAACCCGGCACGCTCCCGGGCTCGCCGAACGAGTTCCTGGGCACTCTCGCGCGACTTGATGCCGTAGAACTCCAGGCTCTCGTCGATCAACTGGCCGATGGTCTTGTTACGCTGGACGGCGGCTTCCTTGAGCGCCTTGTAGCGGCTTTCAGAGAGAGTGATCGTCAGGCGGCTCATGAGCTCAGTGCAAGGTGACAAAACACCAATATGCTAACGCACCAGGTGACTGTCGGGAGGACTTTCCCTGCACGAGCCACTTTCGAAAGTCTGGCGCCCGGCCCCCGCACACGCCATTCAGCGGTCAGCCACCTCGATCACCACCGCCATCGCCGTGTCTCCGGCCGCGCAGCCGGTGAACAGGCCGAGCCCGCCGCCGCGCAGCGCCAGTTCCTCGATGAGCTCCACGATGCTGCGCAGCCCCGTGGGCGCCTGCGGGTGGCCCCAGATCAGCGAGCAGCCGTAGTTGTTGAGGCGGCCCGTGTCCACGCCGAACTCACGGGCGAACACCAGGTCGTTGACCGCGAACGGGTTGTGGGTCTTGATGGCGGTGATGTCGGCGATGCCCACACCGGCCTGCGCCAGGGCGGCGCGAGCCGCCGGCACGGGTGCCGTGGGCATCATCGCGAGTTCGGCACGGGTCTGGCCGAACCCCCGCAGGCGTACGGCGATGCCGGGATCGCGCGACAGCTCACGCGCCTTCTCCGGCGTGGTCAGGACGAGCCCCGTGCTGCCGTCGGCCGGATGGGTCTGGCCACCGAACGTGACCGTGCCTTCCTTCGCCACGGGTTTCAGCTTCGCCAGTCCCTCGGCCGTGCTCGGGAAGATGCCTTCGTCGCCGTCGAGCCGTGCCACCGTCTTGCGGAACGCAGGATCGGGCACGGAGAAGGGCAGGGTCATGTAGCGGCGCTGAAACGCGTGGTCGTCGGCCAGCGCGGCCTGATACTGCTCCTGGCGCTGCAGCACGACCTCGTGCTGCGCGGCCGTGTCGAAGCCGTAGCGTTTCGCGACGTTCTCGGCCGTGGTGACCATGGCATGGTTGCCGAGCGGATCGCAGCCGAAGTTGTCCATCACCCAGTCTTCGGCGGTGCCGGTGCCGCCGGGCGCGCGCATGGCGGGGTAGTAGACGTGGGGGCCATTGGACGTGCGGTCGGCGCAGACCACCAGCGTGCAGGACGCCTGCCCGGCGCCGATGTCCTGCGCGGCGGCCAGGAGGCTGCGTGCACCAGTGGCGCAGGCTTGCGAGATCGTCGGTCCGGCGATCTGCGGCGCACCGATCAGGCCGGCCAGCCAGGGCAGCCCGTAGAACGAGTGTTTCTGCGGCACGGACAGTCCGAGAACCCCGGCATCGAAGCTCTCGAGCGGTATGTCGCGCCGGGTCAGCTCCTCGCGCGCCACGTGGGCGGCGAACCGCACGGCATGCAGATCGGCGAAGCTGCCCTGCCACTTGGCGAACGGAGTGGACCAGTAGACACCGTAGGGAATTTCGGCTTGAAGGTTCATGAAGGCTCCGCAAGTGCCGCGCCGCTCGGGCGAAAGCGTGAGCATGCCACGGGCGTCATTGGACTATGCTCGATACCTTCGCCATCGCGTCCCTCCGGAGACCGTTTCATGCCTACCGTCGAGCCGTCCCTGCAGGCTCACCCGAGCATCGTCCACCTGCTTGCCGGGACGATCGCCCGCGCGCCGGACGAACCTGCCATGGTCGATGCCGACCG
>JAUIAI010000187.1 GCA_030425615.1 Gammaproteobacteria bacterium | reverse complement strand
GCGCACCGCCGCCACCCCGGACACCCGCGCGGCCGCGCCCTCCAGCAGGCGCGTCGCCTCCGCGTCCAGCGTCTCGGGCGAAGCCCCGGGATAGTCCGCGCGCACGGCAACCACCGGATAGTCGACGTCCGGCAGCTCGCGCACCTCCAGTCCGCGCATCGCGGCCAGCCCGGCCAGCACCAGCAGCAGGTTGATCACGGTGACCAGCCAGGCGCGCCGGATGCTCAGCGCCGGCAAATCGTCCGCACGGTCGTCCGCGGAGCCGGGGCGTGCCATCAATTGGCGGGCGCGGCCGGACCCGGCCCGTCCACGATGTTCACGCGGCGGTCCTCTTCCAGCCTCTGGACACCCTCGACCACGACCAGATCACCCACCTCGAGCGCCCCCTTGACCAGGACCTGCCCTTCGTCGCGGCGGATCAGGCGCACGGCGACGCGGGCGGCGCGGCCGTCACGGAGCGCCCAGACGTGGGGGCCCTTGCGATCCCACTGCAGCGCGAGTTCCGGCACGCCGATGGCCGGTCGCCCGGGCAGATCCACGTCCACCTCGAACGACATGCCCGGACGCAGCCGGTCGCCCTCGTTGCGGACCTCGGCCAGGACCCCCACCGAGCGGGCAACCGGGTCCACGCGACTGTCGATCTGCGCGATCCGGCCATCGAAATCGCGCTCCGGATACGCCACGTTGCGCACCGTGACCGGCTGGCCGACGGTCAGGCGGTCGAGATAGCGTTCGGGCACCGAGAACGCGACGCGCAGCACACTGCGGTCGTCGATGGTCGTGAGTGCGGTCTCGGGCGTCACCCGGTCGCCCTGGCGAACGGCGGCGATGCCGACCCGCCCGGAGAACGGCGCATTCACGGTTCGGTCGGCCAGCGTCTCGCGCGCCTGGGCCAACGCGATCTGCGCCGATCTCAGCTCGGTACGTGCCTCGTCGACGACACTGTCAGGCACCGCGCCGCTGGCGCGCGTGCGCGCATAGCGCGACAGCAATTGCCGGGCGGCCTGCACCCGGCTCTCGGCCATTTCCACGGCCAGATGCTCGCGGCGATCGTCGAGGCGGACCAGAATGGCGCCTTCCTCCACCGAATCGCCGGCCTCGAACCGGATCTCGCGAACCACGCCAGGGGCCGCCGGCCGCAACACCGCGGCCCGTCGCGCCTCACCGGAACCGGTGACCGTGATCCGCTGCGCATCGGAGCGTTGCGTCACCTTCGCGGTGATCACCGGCACGGGCCGCTCCTGCCCGGGTTGTGCAACGGCCGGCCGACTGCCGATCAGCGCGGACAGGCCGCCGGCCGCGAGGGCGACGGCCACGAGCCGGCTCGCCAGAAGCGGTAAACCCGCGCGAACGCAGGACGGTCGATGAAACCAGGTCATCAAGCGGGATCGGAATCACGGGGGAAAGACGAACCATAGCCGATTGCAGGCGTCCGCGGGCGAATGCCGCCTTCCGGGCCGTTGACGCGAGGGATCCGGCGGCTAGTCAAGCTGCCTCTGGCTCAGCAATGCACCTTCGGTCGCCGGGTCCCCCGCGATTCTCGAGTGCAGCATCACTCTGGGCTCCGAAAAATCCCATTCGCACGATCGATGCAGCAGACAGCGGTTGTCCCATACGACCACGTCGCCGACCCGCCAACGATGCTGATAGACACGATGCGGATCACTGACGGCAAAGTTCAGCAAGTCATCCACGAAAGACTGCGAGGCCTGTGTCGTCAGCCCGGAAATGGCGAACGCGTGCCGTCCGATCGCGAGCGATTCGGTTCCGGTCTCGGGGTGCAGCTTGCGAAGCGGACGCAAAGGAACCCCTTCGACGTCCAGACCATAGCCGAAGTACTCGCTGTCTTCCTGCTTGGTTTCCTCTCCCAACCGCTTCTGACTGGCAACCAGAGAGTGGTAGGCCGACAGCTCGGCGCAGCGGGTTCTGCGCTCTTCATCCAACGCCTGCCAGGCATGACGCATATCGGCGAAGGCGGTATCACCCTGACTCGCAGGCACCACCTTCGCGCTGAAGACGGCCCCCTTGGCCTGCACCGGCATATACGTACTGTCCTGATGCCAGTGCATGTTCCCGCGAATGATCTTCATCATGTCGTCACCGGGCGCCTCACGCAGACGACCATCGGGCAGGACATTGCTGATTTCAACGGCTTCCAGCCCTTTGACCAGCTCGCCGAACCGGCGGGCAAACGCCGTCTGCTCCGCGTTGGACAGATGCTGTTCCGGGATGATCAGCAGCGCGTGCTCGAGCCAGGCCCCGTACAGGCTCTCGAACGAAGGGTCATCGAGCGCCCGGAGATCGATGTCCGAAACGACGACTCCGAAAGACTTCTCTAGCGGTTGCAACTGGAACGGCACGGTCTCCTCCCCAACGTCTGGCTCGTCTGCTCCGCCCCCCGACTGACCGAGAAGGCCCGAAGCCCTCGTTCGATTCGCCCGGCGACGCAACATGACATTCGACTCGTCACAGTGTATTTCGGTGAGCCATCCGTGGGCCGCGGACGCCGAGGCAGGCGTGGCGTTCAGGACCCCGTGGCGGGCAGTACCCGGCTGAGGAAGGCCGCCGCGGCCGCCTCCACCTCGCCCGATCGGTTGACCCAGACATGGCCGCCGTCGGGCGTGACCATCAACTCGGCCCCTTCGATGCCTTCGGCCAGCAGGCGCGCACTGTCGGCGGTCCGGTAGTGATCATCCTCGGCGGAGGCGATGAAGGTCGGGGCGCGGACCGCGGTCAGATCGATGGGCGGCGGCGAGGCCGTGTTGTAGGCGTCCAGGATCAGCCCGTCGGCCCGTGCGCTGATCGGCATGATCATGTCCAGGACCGCGTCCAGGCGGGCCCGCTCGGTCACCTCGGCCGACTCGATCAGAGCGCGGTCGGTTGCCAGGATCGTCGCGGCGACCGCGACCGGGGCCAGACGTCGGCCGGCCCAGTAGAGGAAGTTCGAGCGCAGCGCCGTCGTGATCGCCCAGGTGCGAAACGGCGACCAAGGCTCGGGCGCCTGCTGTCCGGCCGGATAGTAGGCCGGCACCATCAGCAACAAGGCGGCGGTTCACGAGGGGTGCCGGGCGGCGAAGGCCAGTGCGGTGATGGCGCCGGCCGAGGCACCCATGACGACGGCGCGCTCCACCCCCAGGTGATCGAGCATCGCGGCGAACGCATCGGCCTGGGCGATCGCATCGTTGCGCGAGCCGTCCGGCGAGCCGGGGTAACCGAAGCGCGAGGAGGCGACGATGCGGTAACCCGCGGCGCGCAGGCCGGCTGCCATCGCCAGGCCCTGATCGTATCCGCCCCCGGTGCCGTGGATCGAGAGCACGGGAAAGCCCTTTCCCGCATCGGCGAACGTCACCGGGCCGAAGGGGGTCTGAGCCATGCGCACGTCGATCGATCGCAGCGCGGCGCGAGCCTCGGCGAGGTCTGCCCGGAACTGCGTCGTGACGAGCCCGACCGCGCCCAGGGCGAGGACGAGCAGTCCCAGAAGAATCCAGATGCGGGGAGTCATGACACGAGCCCTCTGCGCCTGCATGCCGGGGCGAACGGCGGTCCTCGCCCAGATCCGCTTTCTCCCACGTTCGACGCCGCCTTGCGTTGATGCCCGTCAACGCTCCGCAAGGGACGGGCCCGACGGACCCCCGCGGGACTGAATCCGCAGGGCGGCTGAGTGGGACGGATACGGGCGGACCGGCTGAGTGGGCCGGGAATGAGCAGGCTGGGGCGGCGCGGGTTTGCGTACGCTGGGCCCGGACGACAAAAAGCCGCTCGGTGAGCGGCTCCTGTTTTCCGGCAGCTGCCAGGGTGACTGGCGTCCCGTAGGGGATTCGAACCCCTGTACCCACCGTGAAAGGGTGGTGTCCTAGGCCTCTAGACGAACGGGACCGGTCTTCTTGGTGGAGGTAAGCGGGATCGAACCGCTGACCTCTTGCATGCCATGCAAGCGCTCTCCCAGCTGAGCTATACCCCCAACGAAGCCAGCAAGTATAGCCATGGTTTTCGGTGGTGTAAAGTTGGCGGCCCGCAATCAGGAGAAGTCGGCGTGAGCGCAACGATCATCGACGGAGCGGCCCTTGCCGCCGAGATCCGCCAGCAGTGCACCCAGCGTGCCGCGGCGCTGACGGCTCGTGGCCACAGGCCGGGGCTGGCGGTGGTTCTGGTCGGGGATTCGCAGGCCTCGGCCGTCTACGTGCGGCACAAGATCAACGACTGCGCGCAGGTCGGCATCCACTCCGAACTGGTGCAACTGCCTGCGCACACGGACGAACAGACCGTACTGGATCACGTGCGCCGGCTGAACGAGGCACCGGACATCCACGGCATCCTCGTGCAGCTGCCCCTGCCCGACCAGATCGCCGAGCGGCGCGTCATCGAGACCATCTCCCCCGCCAAGGACGTCGACGGCTTTCACGTCGCCAACGCGGGCGCGCTGATGACCGGCCAGCGCGGCTTCGCGCCCTGCACGCCGTACGGGGTCATGCACATGCTGGCGCACGCCGGCGTGGAACTGGCCGGCGCCGAGGCGGTGGTGGTCGGGCGCAGCAACATCGTCGGCAAGCCGCAGGCCATGATGCTGCTGGCCGCCGATGCCACCGTGACCCTGTGTCACAGCCGCACCCGGGACCTTGCGGAACACACGCGCCGGGCGGATGTCCTGATTGCCGCCGTGGGTCGCGCCAAGATGATCACGGGCGACATGATCAAGCCCGGCGCGGTGGTGGTGGACGTGGGCATGAACCGGGACGAGAACGGCAGGCTCTGCGGCGACGTCGACTTCGAATCGGCCGCGGCGGTGGCGAGCAGGATCACCCCCGTGCCGGGCGGCGTGGGGCCGATGACCCGTGCGATGCTGCTGGTGAATACTCTGAATGCAACGGAGATCGCTGCGGGCGCGGCCTGAATCGCTGACAATCAGGGCGTTTCCTCATTCCCGAGATCCGACGCCTCATGAACGAAGCCCTCGCCGCCAACCCGCTGCTCGACATCCAGGACCTGCCGGACTTCCCCCGGTTCCGGCCCGAGCACGTCACGCCCGCGATCGATTCACTGCTCGCCCGCGCGACCATCGCGCTCGAGGCGGTGACGTCGAACACGGAGCCGGCCACCTGGGAGAACCTGGTCGAACCGCTCGATTCCGCAACCGAGCACCTGGGCCGTGCCTGGGGAATCGTCGGGCACCTGAGCGGCGTGGACGACTCCAAGCCTCTGCGTGAGGCCTACAACGCGAACCTGCCGAAGGTGACGCAGTTCTGGACGGCCCTGGGCCAGAACCAGGCGCTGTACGCGCGCTACCGCGAGCTTCGCGACGGCACCGCGTTCGCCACGCTGAGCCCCCAGCGACGCAAGGTCATCGAGAACGCGCTGCGCGATTTCCGCCTGGGAGGCGCGGACCTGGTCTCTCCCGGCCGCGAACGCTTCGCCGAGATTCAGGAGCGTCAGGCCGCGCTGGCCCAGCGCTTCTCGGAGAACATCCTGGACGCCACGAACGCGTACGCCGAGGTGGTGACGGACGAAGCGCGCCTCGAGGGCCTGCCGGAGGACGTCGTGGAGGCGGCCAAGGCGGACGCCGAGCGCGCCGGCGTCGAGGGCTGGCGCTTCACGCTTCAGTTCCCGTCGTATTTTCCGGTGATGCAGTACGCGAAGGACAGGGCGCTGCGAGAAGCCATGTACCGGGCCTACACCACGCGGGCCTCCACGCTGGCAGCCGCCCCAGCGGACGAGCACGAGCGCGAGCGGCTGGACAACGCGCCGGTCATCGAAGAGATCCTCAACCTCCGCCACGAGGAGGCCGGGCTCCTGGGCTTTCAGGATTTCGCCAGCGTCTCGCTCGAACCGAAGATGGCGGAGACCGCGGAACAGGTCGAGCACTTCCTGCTGGATCTGGCCGGCCGCGCCCGGCCCTATGCCGAACGCGACCTGAACGAGGTCCGGGCGTTCGCCGCCGAATTCCTGGATCTGCCCGAACTGCAGGCCTGGGACATCGCCTACGCGTCCGAACAGCTGCGCCAGTCGCGCTATTCGTTCTCGGACCAGGAAGTCAAGCAGTACTTCCAGCTGCCCAAGGTGCTCGACGGGCTGTTCGGGCTCGTGCAGCGGCTGTTCGACGTGCAGATCCTGCCCGACAGCGCCCCGCTCTGGCACGAC
>JAUIAI010000186.1 GCA_030425615.1 Gammaproteobacteria bacterium | reverse complement strand
TCAGTGCGGTGCTGGCCATGGCAGACAGGAGCCGTTCGTTCGAGTTCCAGCGGCTGCACGGCATGGGTGCGGCGCTGCACGACCGGGTCACCGAACTGCACGGAACGCCCTGCCGCGTCTACGCGCCCGTCGGAGCCCACAAGGACCTGCTCGCCTACCTCGTCCGACGCATGCTCGAGAACGGGGCGAACGCCTCGTTCGTGCACCAGTTGCACGATCCGTCCGTGCCGCCGGCCGAACTGGTCCGGGATCCCGTCGACGCCCTGTCGGCCTTCGCGTCGCCAGCCAACCCCAGGCTGCCGTTGCCGCTCGATCTATTCGCGCCCCACCGACGGAACTCGGCCGGCCTCGACCCCGAAAACCCGGCAGACCTGGATTCTTTCGAGGCGATGCTCGCGCCCTGGTGGGACGTGCGCTGGCGCGCGCGCGTGGTCGGACCACGGCTGCAGGCCGCTGACGCGCCCGCCACGCCGGTGGTCAACCCCGCGCGTCCCACGGAGGTCGTGGGTGAGTGTGCGTCAGCGGATCGCGCGGTCGTGCGCCGTGCGTTCTCGATTGCCGAGCGCGGCCTGTCGGACTGGCCGAAGCGCGATGGCGAGCGTCGGGCCGGCGTGCTGGAGGCGGTGGCCGATGCCTACGAGGCCCATGCGGGCGAACTGCTCGCGCTGCTGATCCGCGAAGCGGGCAAGCATCGCGCCGACGCGATTGCGGAGTTGCGCGAGGCGGTCGATTTCTGCCGCTACTACGCGACGCTCGCGCGGGCGGGGCGGGCCGCGGGCCGATCGGCCCGGGGAATCTGGGTCTGCATCTCCCCGTGGAACTTCCCGCTCGCAATTTTCACGGGCCAGATCGCGGCGGCGCTCGCGGCCGGGAACACCGTGCTCGCCAAGCCGGCCGAGCAGACCCCGCTGGTCGCCACGCGCGCCAGCGAGTTGATGCTCGAGGCGGGCGTGCCGCACGATGCATTGCTGCTCCTTCCGGGTGAGGGCCCGACCGTGGGCGAGGCACTCGTGGCCGAGCCGCGCGTCGCCGGTGTGTCGTTCACCGGGTCGCTCGAGACGGCCGCGATCATCGACGGCACGATGGCCGGACGGGGAAATCCGGCGGCGCCCCTGGTGGCCGAAACCGGGGGTCTGAACACGATGATCGTCGACTCCACGGCTCTACCCGAAGCGGCCGTGCGCGATATCGTCGTCTCGGCCTTCCAGAGCGCGGGGCAGCGTTGTTCGGCGCTACGCCTGTTGTTCGTGCAGTCCGACGTCGCTCCCGAACTGATCCGCATGCTCTGCGGAGCCATGGACGAACTGCGCACCGGCGACACGGCCGGGATCGGCGCCGACGTCGGGCCCGTCATCGAACGGTCCGCCCGCGAGGCCATCGAGGCGCACATCGCAGAACACGCTGCCGCCGGCCGGCTGACCCACCGGGCCCCCGCGCCGGTCCCGGAAGCGCCGGGGTGGTTCGTTCCTCCCGCCCTGATCCGGTTGGACGATGCGGATTCGCTCGATCGCGAAATCTTCGGCCCGGTGCTGCACTGGACGACTTTCGAGGCGCATGAACTCGAGTCGGTGATCCGGTCGATCAACGAAAGCGGCTATGGCCTGACATTCGGTCTGCACACCCGGATCGACCGGCGTGCCGCCGGACTCAGTCGCCGGGTGGCGGTCGGGAACCTGTATGTCAACCGGAACCAGATCGGCGCGGTGGTAGGGGTGCAGCCGTTCGGCGGTGAGGGTCTCTCGGGGACAGGGCCCAAGGCCGGCGGACCGAATACGCTGGCCCGCATGGCCGCGCCGGCGCTTCCTGCAGGCTTGGAGCCTGCGCTCGACCGCTCTGCGTCGAAGCCGCGCACGGTGCCGCTCCTGCTGGACGGGCTCACCGGTGGCGCGGCGTTCGACCAGGCCCTCGGGCGAATGCGGGAGGCCGCCCGCGCCGATGACGATGGTCCCGCCCGACTGGCGGTGCTAGAACGGGCCTTCGGCGTCGGGCCCGAACCCGTCATGGCCAGGGCGCGGGTCTGGCTGGATCGCGCCCGCCGGGTGCTGGTGGCGCCCCTCGAGCTCCGCGGGCCGACGGGCGAGACCGATACGCTCAGCCTGCGTGCGCGGGGGCTCGCCCTCTGCCTGGGCAGTGAAAGCCAGGGGCCGGACCGTCTGCTCGACCAGTGCGTCCGGGCACTTGCCACGGGCAACGCCGCGCTGCTGGGCGGGCCCGCGGCAGCCCGGGTCGCCGGCGCGCTGTTTCCCTGTCTGAACGCGGCGGGCCTGGATCCGTCACGATTCGCCATGTTGTCCGAAGAACAGGTGGACGCGATCCTGGATGGCGCCGTCGGCCCCGATGTCGTGCTGCTGGACGAAGCGTCGGACGGGCTGGCCGGGCTCCGGGTCCGGCTGGCGGCGCGTTCGGGCGTGCGAGTGCCTGTCGTTCAGGTGGGCGAGCCGCTGGTGACCCTCTGTGTCGAACGCGTGGTCAGCGTGGATACCACCGCCTCGGGCGGAAACGCCCAGTTGCTCGCGCTGGGCGACTGACGCGCGCGTCCGGTGGCCAGGGGCTCCGGAACCGGTCTCGTGTGGCTGGCCCACCTCTTGCTAATCGATCTCCACGCACTCGCGCCGGCGAGGCCCGGCCGTCGCGCCGAAACCGCCCGAACGCGGAGCGGCAGGGCGCGTTCGTGCAGAATACGCCCAAACCGAATAACGACGACCGGAGGGGGAAAGGCGTGGAGTACTTTCTTCAGCAGTTGATCAACGGGGTCACGCTCGGCTCCATCTACGGCCTGATCGCCATCGGCTATACGATGGTCTACGGCATCATCGGCATGATCAACTTCGCCCACGGCGACGTTTTCATGGTCGGGTCGTTCATCTCGCTGATCATGCTCGTGCTGCTCGGCGTTTCCGCGGCGTCGGGTTTCTTCATGCTCGGACTCGCCCTGCTGCTCGTGCTCCTCGTCTCCATGATGTTCACCGCGGTCTGGGGCTGGGTGGTCGAGCGCATCGCCTACCGGCCGTTGCGGGGATCGTTCCGTCTGGCACCGCTGATCACGGCCATCGGCATGTCGATCGTGCTCCAGAACCTCGTCCAGATCACCCAGGGCGCACGCGTCAAGCCGCTCGAGCCATTGATCTCGGGGGGCTACCGGATCATGGGTGAGGGCAGCAACCTCGTGCAGATCTCGAACATGCAGATCATGATCATCATCACCACCGTGGTGCTGATGGCTGCCTTCACGATGCTCATCAACCGCACCTCGCTGGGGCGGGCTCAGCGAGCCTGCGAGCAGGACCGCAAGATGGCTGCCCTGCTCGGGGTGAACGTGGATCGTACGATCTCACTGACCTTCGTCACCGGGGCCGCGCTCGCGGCCGTGGCCGGCATGATGTTCGTGCTGTATTACGGCGTGATCGACTTCTTCATCGGCTTTCTCGCCGGGGTCAAGGCATTCACGGCGGCCGTGCTGGGCGGCATCGGTTCGCTGCCGGGTGCCATGCTCGGCGGCCTGTTGATCGGCCTGATCGAGACGTTCTGGTCCGGCTACTTCTCCGTCGAGTACAAGGACGTCGCCGCGTTCTCGATCCTGGCGATCGTGCTCATCTTCATGCCCTCGGGTCTGCTGGGCAAGCCCGAAATCGAGAAGGTCTGAGCCATGGCCGCCATTCCTGCTCCGGCCGCGCCCTCGCGCGGCCAGGCCGTCGTCAAGGACGCCGGCATCGCAGCGCTGATCGCGCTCGGATTGTCGGTCTTCATTCTCGGTCTCAAGACGGAGACCAGCGCGGACGGACTGACCATCACCCAGCGCTGGGGGGCCGTCGGGATCGCCGTGGTCGTGGTCTTCGTCGGTCGCGCGCTGCTGAACGTCCTGTTCTGGCAGCGGCAGGCTGGCGCGCCTTCGCTGCCCAGCGTCCAGGTGCCGCGCGCGGTCTGGCTCACCATGGGCGGGCTCATGATCGCCCTGGCGATCGCGCTGCCGGTCCTGCTGCCGGTCGTGGCGCCGGCCAAGAACCGTTACATCCTCGATCTCGGCATTCTGGTGCTCACCTACATCATGCTCGGCTGGGGGCTGAACATCGTCGTGGGTCTGGCCGGATTGCTGGATCTCGGTTACGTGGCGTTCTACGCGGTGGGCGCCTATTCGTATGCGTTGCTGGCGATGCACTTCGGGTGGTCGTTCTGGATCTGCCTGCCGCTGGCGGGGGTGCTCGCCGCCAGCTGGGGGGTCATGCTGGGCTTTCCCGTGCTCAGATTGCGAGGAGACTATCTGGCGATCGTGACCCTCGCGTTCGGCGAGATCATCCGGGTGGTGCTGTTGAACTGGTACGAGTTCACCGGTGGCCCGGACGGCCTTTCGCGCATTCCCAGGCCCAGCTTCTTCGGGCTGGAGTTCGACCGCAGCGACGACGGATTCGCGGCCTTCTTCGGCCTGCAGTACTCCGCCATCCACCGGATCATCTTTCTCTACTACCTGATCCTCACGCTGGCGCTGGTCACTCATTTCGTGACGGTCCGGCTGCGACGTCTGCCGGTCGGCCGAGCCTGGGAGGCGCTTCGCGAAGACGAGATCGCCTGCCGCTCGCTGGGGATCAACACCACGAACACCAAACTGACGGCATTCGCCATCGGCGCCATGTTCGGCGGATTCGCGGGTTCCTTCTTTGCGACCCGGCAGGGCTTCATCTCTCCCGAGAGCTTCACCTTCATCGAATCCGCGGTCATCCTGGCCATCGTCGTGCTCGGCGGGCTGGGCAGCCAGATCGGCGTGGTGATCGCATCGCTCATCATGATCGGCGGCTTCGAGCTGTTCCGCGAACTCGAGGAGTACCGGATGCTCGTCTTCGGTCTGGCCATGGTTCTCATCATGGTCTGGAAGCCGCGCGGACTCATGTCGTCGCGCATGCCTTCGGTCTTCCTTCGAAAACGGAAGGCGGTATCGGCGGATATGGTCGCGCAGGGGGAGGGGCACTGATGAGCACGAACGCACCCCTGCTCCTGGTCGAGCACATGACCATGCGCTTCGGCGGCCTGGTCGCCGTCAACGATCTGGGCTTCCGGGTCGAGCGCGGTCAGATCACGGCGCTGATCGGTCCCAACGGCGCCGGCAAGACCACGGTGTTCAACTGCATCACAGGCTTCTACAAGCCCACTGAGGGACGGCTGACACTCACCCAGTCCGACGGCACGCAGTTCCTTCTCGAGCGCATGCCGGATTTCGTGATCGCGCGCGATGCCCGCGTGGCCCGCACGTTTCAGAACATCCGCCTGTTCGGCGGCATGACCGTCCTAGAGAATCTGATGGTGGCGCAGCACAATCCGCTGATGCGCGCCTCGGGCTTCACCTTCGCCGGACTGCTCGGGCTCGGCCGCTTCCGCCGCGCCGAGAACGAGGCCATCGAACGTGCGCGGTACTGGCTGGACAAGACCGGCCTGACCGAGCGTGCCGACGATCCGGCCGCGGATCTGCCCTATGGGGCGCAGCGCCGTCTGGAAATCGCACGGGCCATGTGCACGCAGCCCGAGTTGCTCTGCCTGGACGAGCCGGCCGCCGGTCTGAACCCCCGCGAGTCCGCCGAGCTGAACACCCTGCTGCTGTCGATCTGCCGCGACAACGAGACCTCCGTGCTGCTGATCGAGCACGACATGAGTGTGGTGATGGAGATCTCGGACCATGTCGTGGTCCTCGACTACGGCGAGAAAATCGCGGACGACACGCCGGACGCGGTCCGTGCGGATCCCAAGGTCATCGCCGCCTATCTGGGCGTCGAGGACGAGGCCGAGGCGCTGGAGGTCATGGACGCCGACGGAGAGGGCGGATGAGCACCCACGAACCCCTGCTGAAGGTGTCCGGCGTCCATACCTACTACGGTCGCATCGCGGCGCTTCGCGGCGTCGACATGGATGTGCACCGGGGCGAGATCGTCACCCTCATCGGCGCCAATGGCGCGGGCAAGTCCACCCTCATGATGACGATCTGTGGAGACCCGAGGGCACGCGAAGGCCAGGTGCTCTACGACGGTCGGGACATCACCCACCTGCCCACGCACGACATCATGCATCTGGGCATCGCGCAGTCGCCGGAGGGACGCCGGATCTTCCCGCGCATGACCGTCTACGAGAACCTTCAGATGGGCGCGGCCGTGAACGGA
>JAUIAI010000185.1 GCA_030425615.1 Gammaproteobacteria bacterium | reverse complement strand
TTGTAGTGCAGGATATTGTCCCGGTAAGCCTCTCTTGGGGCAGGTCCTTGCCAAAGTTCATAATCCAGCCATTCTGGCACGGGCACCTGCTTTCCTTCACCTATAGGGCCGCGTATCGGCCGGTTCGACGATTCGGGCAGGGTCCTTCCCCTGTCCGGTCACAATGCCGTGATCGCGCTGCTCGGGGCCCTGGTGTTGTTCCTGGGCTGGTTCGGATTCAACGCCGGGGCGATCGCGCCCGGGGATCCCGCCTTCGGCAGAGCCCTGATCAACACGGGTGCCACGGCCTCGTTCGGCGCCTTTGCCGGCATGCTCATCGGTGTCTGGCTGGACAAGGGTGTGTTCAACCCGTCGCGCATCACCTCCGGCCTGCTCGGTGGATTGGTCGCCAGCACGGCTGCCGTAGACCTCATGTCCCCTCAGGCGGCGGTCGTCGTGGGCTTGCTCGGCGGTCTCCTGGCCACCTGGGGCGGGCAGTGGCTGCTCGAGCGCTGGCGCCTGGACGACCCGCTCGATGTGGTGGCCACCCACGGACTGCCGGGCATCCTCGGCACGCTCGCGGTGGCCTTCGTCGCGCCCGTCGAAGCCCTGCCGGCGGGGTCGCGCATGGCTCAGCTGGGCGTGCAGGTCCTGGGGGTGGCGGTGGTCTTCGGCTTCACCTTCGGAGCGGCCCGGGGCGTCCTGTGGATCATCGGCCGCATGACGCCGCTTCGCGTCACGGACGCGCAGGAACGGCTGGGCCTGAATCATACGGAGCACGGTGAGGCGCTCGGTGCCGAGCGCCTGCAGCAGGCTCTGCAGGAGCGCATCGCGTCGAACGATGCCCTGGCTGCGCCGATCACGATCGAGGCGGGCGACGAGTCTGCGGAACTCGCTCACGCCATGAACCGCCTGCTCGATCGTCATGACGAGGCCCGCCGCGTCATCAGGGAATCGGCCGTGCGGTTTCAGCACTTCGCCGAGACCGCCTCCGATTGGCTATGGGAGACGGATCGCCGCTTCCGGTTCACGTTCGT
The DNA here is from genome assembly GCA_030425615.1 of Gammaproteobacteria bacterium. Taxonomy (GTDB): domain Bacteria; phylum Pseudomonadota; class Gammaproteobacteria; order Burkholderiales; family Burkholderiaceae_E; genus JAUIAI01. The sequence continues at coordinate 5,158 of JAUIAI010000185.1, read as the reverse complement.
GAGTACGCACGGCGAACCGCCCGCGCCCGGTTTCGAGCAGTCTTCTCTTGCCGGCCGTCGCCTGGACGAGGTGGTGCGCCTGCGCGGCCAGGGCCGACTGCTCATGCGCGAGGCCGTTCGCGAACGCAGGCCTCTTCCGCTGCTCGAGGCGAGGCTCGAGCTGTCCGGAGTGCAATCGCGTCTGATCGAGATCAGAGGTGTGCCGTTCGAGGACCCGGAAGGCAACTTCCTCGGTTACCGGGGTACGTTCAACGATGTGACCGAGCGGCGCAGCGCCGAGCGGCGTGCTGCCTATCTCGCACGTCACGACGAACTCACGGGGTTGTCGAACCGGCGAGCCCTGGCCGAGGATACGAAGGGAATGCTCGCCAGTCTCAGAGAGGGCGATGCCTTGATCGTGGCGGCCATCGATCTCGACGGATTCAAGGCGGTCAACGACGGCTATGGTCACCCGGTCGGCGACGAGCTGCTGCGTGCCGTCGCCCAGCGACTCAGCGACTCGATCCGCAGCGCCGACCGCGTCTATCGCACCGGCGGGGACGAGTTCGTTCTGACGCTGGCCGGCTTCGACTGTGAGCGGGTCATCGCCGACGGGCTCGCGTGGTGCACCCGCTTGATCGCAACCCTGTCGGCGCCTTATCAGGTCCACGGACACACGCTCGAACTCGGCGCGAGTGTCGGAATCGCCATCTGGCCGCTGCACGCCGACAACCCCGATCTCCTCGCGCACCAGGCCGACCTCGCGTTGTACGCGGCCAAGGCCGAAGGCAAGGGGAGGGCCGTGATCTTCGAGGCGCAGATGGACGAGGCTGCCCGGGAACAGGTCCGCCTCGAGCGGGATCTGCGCGATGCGCTGTCGCGCGGCGAATTCCTGCTCGAGTACCAACCCCAGTACGCCGCGGACGGCACGCGACTCGCCGGCTTCGAAGCCTTGCTGCGATGGCAGCATGCCGAGTTGGGCCGGCTCTCGCCCGCTCTGTTCATCCCGATGGCCGAGCGGCTCCATCTCATGGGCGAGATCGGTGCCTTCGCCCTGAACGCCGCCTGCGAGTTCGCGGCGACCTGGCCTGCCCCGCCCGGCGCCTCTGCGCCTTCCATCGCGGTGAATGTCTCGCCCTCGCAGTTTCGTCAGGGACAGATCGTCGAGGACGTCCGCCAGGCGCTCGCGCGCACCGGACTGCATCCGTCGCGACTGGAGCTGGAAATCACCGAAGATCTGTTGATCGAAGACTTCGCCGGCGTGCGGCGGATCCTGATCGAGTTGCGCGAGCTGGGTGTTTCAGTCGCGATCGACGACTTCGGCAGTGGTCAGGCCTCTCTCCAGTATCTGAACCAGTTCCCGATCACCAAACTGAAGATCGATCGGTCGTTCGTTCGCGGCCTGACCAGCGACGTCCGGGCCCAGGAGATCACGCAGTCGATCGTCATGCTCGGTCACAAGCTCGGCTGCACCGTGATCGCCGAAGGCGTGGAGGAGTCTGAGCAATCGGCACTGCTCAGCCAGTGGCAATGCGACCAGATGCAGGGATTCATGTACGCGCGTCCGATGAGCGAGGGCGACGCCCTGGCGTTGCTGGCCGCCGGGGTCGGAGCGGTTGCCGAGTTCACGCCCAGCGAGGCCTGAACGGGGCGGGGGCGCTCGTCAGAGTCCGTTACGGATCCAGCGCGGACGCTCGCCGCGCTCCACCACGGCACGCACGTTCTCGTGCGCCCATTCCCAGCATCGGGCCATGGTGTCTCTCGCCACGCCGGCCACGTGCGAGGTCAGCAGGCAGTTCTCGAGACCGAGCAGCGGATTGTCCGGACGGATCGGTTCCTTCTCGAAGACGTCGATCGCGGCACCCGCGATGCGGCCGGACTTCAGAGCATGCGCCAGCGCATGTTCGTCGACGATGCCGCCGCGGGCACAACACAGGAACAGGGCATGGGGCTGCATACGCGCGAACGCGTCCGCGTCGACCATGCGCCGCGTCTCGTCGTTCAGATCCGTGCAGATCGCGATGATGTCGGCCTCGCCATAGATGGCGTCCTTGTCGGTCCAGCGTGCACCGAACTCGTCGGCCAGCGGCCGGTTCGCGTCGCGGATGTCGTTGACCATCAGTTTCATGCCGAAAGCCGCTGCCCGGCGCGCCAGTTCGCTGCCGGTGTTGCCGAACCCGATGATCCCCAGCGTCTTGTCGAAGATCTCGAAGGCCTGGCCGGTCAGGCGCCGGGCCGAGACCCAGTCGGAGGCCTGCGTCAGCGCATTCGCGTGTACGAGGTGCTTGGCGAGCGCGAGGATGAACATCATGTTGTGTTCGGCCACGGCTTCCTTGTTCACACCCTCGACGTTGCAGGCCGGAATGTTGCGCCGGGCGCAGGCCTCGAGATCCAGTGTCTCGTAGCCCACACCGAGGCGTTGCACGATCTTGAGACTGGGGGCGGCCGCCAGGATCTGTTCGTTGACGGGTTCCATTCCGATGACGAACGCGTCCACGTCGGTCAGACGCGCAAGGTCCTGTTCCGAATAGAGACCGTCGTCACCCACCTGCATCTGAATGGATTCGATGCCGTCCGCGGACATGTTGTCCAGGTCGGGGCGGGCACGCATCAGGTAGGCGATCTTCACAGGGTCTGGTCTCCAGGAATTTGGGCGGACGGTGGGACACGCCGCGGGGCAGGGGGTTCGGTGAGGACGCGTGGCAGGCCCGGGCGAAACGGTTGGCGAGAGTACTCCTCGGACCCTTGCACGGCAAGCCGGCCGGGCGCCTGCGGAGGCTTTCCCCGAGCCGAACGAATGCCCGCGCCGTCCTGCGAACGGATCCCGGACGCCCGAGTCTTTCGGCACGTGCTCAGGTCATGACGGCCAGGATGACCCAGACGGCCATGGCGATGACGCTCACGGAGCCGATCGTGTAGCAGGTCGCGCGGATCTCGTGCGACTGCGCGGTCGCGTACGCCATGAAGTGCCCCAGGCGCGCGGCCAGAAAGACGATCATGAGTGCCTGCGCCGGCCAGGGAAGCGGGTCCACGGCCACGAGCAGCGCACCGCTCGCCCAGAACGCCGGGATGTTTTCGAGGTCGTTTCGGTGCATGCGGCGCGAGCGTTCGACGTAGTCGTTCGGCGCGAGTTGATCCGCGTTCGGCTGCCGGTTCAGTGGGCCCGGACGCAGATCTTCCGGAGCCGCGAACCCCGCACTGATTTTCATCATCCGGTGAACGGTCATCCAGCCCTGTCCCATGACCTTGAGCACGAGGAGGGCGGAGACGACGGCGAAGGTGGCGAAAACAGGATTGTCCAGGGTGAACAGGTTCATCGTTGCCTCCGCCAAAGCCCGCCGCACGGGTGGGTCAGGGTGTTTGGAATCGTTCGCGCGCTTCTCTCCCAGATCACGCGGTCAGGGAGACTCGTGTCTTACCGATGGTAAGATTGATAACCTACCATCGGTAAGAATGTCAATGCAGCAAAACTCGGACGCGGCGCATCCAAGCGCCAGAATTCTCGCGATCGCGCGGGAGATCCTGGCTTCGGAAGGGCTCGGGGCGCTTTCGTTCGATGCGGTTGCCCGCCGGCTCGGCCGTTCCAAGCAGGCGGTGCTCTACTGGTTTCCCACGAAGCAGGATCTGCTGGCCGCGCTGTTCCTGCCCTGGCTGGAGGCGGAGGCTGCGGCCGCGATCTCCGCGATCGCGGCCGCCCCGGGCAGGAAGCGCGCGATCCGTGCATTCGTCACCGCAGTGGCCGACTTTCATCTCGAAGATCTCGATCGCTTCCGTCTGATGTATCTGGCACCCCAGATCAGCGGCGCCAGGCGTGAAGCCAGCGGCGCCAGACGGGAGGCGCGGCCGAAGGACCCCCTCGTCGGACGCGTCCATCCGATCACCGGCGCGCTCTACGGGGCACTCGCGGAACGCCTGGGCAATGGCGGCAAGCGCTCTCGCGCCGAAGCGCTGGCGATTCACTCGGCGGTGCTGGGCGTGGTGATGATGTGCGCGCTCGCGGATTCGCTGGATGATCCGCTGCGGCACTCGAATGCGCGGCTGGTCGAGGCGCTCATCGAGCGCCTCACATAGTCTTTGCGCGGGTAATGGTCAGGCCGGCGGCCCGCGGATCTCAGCCGTCCTGTCGCGCGGGGCCGTGAAACCGGCTGAATTCGTCCAGAAAGGCGAACGCCCGCGTATCGGCGAGGCGGTCGACGTAGAGCATGCCGTCCAGATGGTCGAACTCGTGCTGGAAGACCGTTGCCGGAAAGCCTTCGGCCTCCAGTTCGTGACGGTTGCCGTCCGCGTCACGATAGCGCACGCGCACGCGCCGGGGGCGCTCGACCCGGCCCCTCAGTCCGGGAACGGAGAGGCACCCTTCCCAATACGATTGCAGGGTCGGGTCGAGAACCTCGATTTCCGGATTGACGTAGACACCGAACGGATAGGCCGGGGCGTCAGGATAGCGCGGGTTGCCGGCCGGGACTTCGAGCACGGCCACCCGCCAGGACTCACCGATCTGCGGAGCGGCGATACCGAGCCCGTCGGCATCGCGCATGGTGTCGGTCAGGTCTTCGACGAGCTGCCCGAGCCAGGCCGACCCGAAAGCGGCCTCGGCCACCGGTTGTGCGCGCTCGCGCAGAACCGGATGGCCGAGACGCAGGATCGGGCGCACGCTCACGCGGGTCTGATCACTTCAGATAGCCGCGCTCGCCCCAGACCTTGTAGCCCTCGTGGAACGTGCTGAAGCTCTCCCACAGCTTGGCCACGTCCGGGTTGGCCTTGATTTCCTCGGCCAGTACCTCTTCCCAGGCCTTCCGGAATTCGGCGAGGACATCGTCGGACCAGGTCATGTTCTTGACGCCGTCCTTTTCGTTGGCCTGCATGGCCGCGAACTGGGACGCTTCGCCATCGGCGATCATCCAGGCCAGATTGGCGTGACATGCGGTCTCGAACATCGCCTTGTACTCGTCCGGCAGCTCGTTCCACTTGTCCATGTTGATCAGGACTTCGTTCGTGGTGGCCTGCTGGTGCCAGCCGGGGAAGTAGTTGTACTTGGCGATCTGGTAGAAGCCCAGGCCTCGGTCGATGGCGGGCATCGAGAACTCCGTGGCATCCAGGGTGCCGAGCTCCAGCGCAGGGTAGATGTCGCCGCCGGCGATCTGCTGGGTCGAGACGCCGAACTTCTGCATGACCTTGG
>JAUIAI010000184.1 GCA_030425615.1 Gammaproteobacteria bacterium | reverse complement strand
CAATTGGCAACCGGCAGGAACACACAGGCCCCCGAACCGCTCATACGAGCCTGCCGCCAACCCACCGCGGCATCCTCTAGCTGGGAGGCGCCTGCCCCGGCCGAGCCGCCTCGCCGCGTGGCTGCGCCCCGGCTTGCGAATCGGTTGAGGGCCCGCAGGGCCTTGGCCACTGCCGGGTACCGGTCACACGCCACGGGTTCGAGGTCGTTGTGACCGTGCTCGCCAATCTGGCTTCGCGAAAAGACGGGGATTTTGAGGGGTTTCGAATCCCGTGTCAATTCGGGGGCCCCGAAGATCTCGCTCGTGGGCACCAGGGCCGGGGGCGCCACCAGGACGTAGGGCTGCTCGGGCAGATCCAGAGGTTCGAGCTTCTCGCCGATGCCGGTGGCGTGGGCAGCCGTGCCGTGCACGAAAACCGGGACGTCGGCGCCGAGCTGAAGCGCGAGCCGGGCAAGCCGGGCCACCGGCCAGTGCACGCCCCAGAGACGGTTCAGCGCCAGCAGGGTGGTGGCCGCGTTGCTGCTGCCGCCGCCGAGCCCGCCGCCCATGGGGATGCGCTTCTGGATGTCGATGTCCACGCCGTACTGGGTACCCGTGGCCGCGGCGAACAGGCGCGCGGCGCGCACGCTGAGGTCTGCATCCTGGGCCAGACCGTGGACGTCACCGCGCCGCATGATGGCGCTGTCGCTGCGTAGGGTGAAGGACAACTCGTCCTGGAGGTCGATGAGATCGAACACGGTCTCGATCTCGTGGTAACCGTCGTCGCGTCGCCCGAGCACGTGAAGGCAGAGATTGATCTTTGCCGGCGATGGGCAATGACGTAACGAAACCATGGGTTCGACACGCGCGTTCATCCCGTGCCTCCGTCGACGACGATCCGCAGGCGCAGGCGCCGGACACCCATGCCCGCCTGCGCCGGCCAGTCGGCCTGCAACGTGCGGGGCGCTCCGTTGGAGAACCGGCGTTCCACGCGGACGAGCCAGTCGTCGTCGGTCGGTTCGCGGCCCGCGAGCCAGTCGGGCAGGGCGCTCACGGGCAGCCGCCAGCCCAGCGCGCGCTCGAGCAGGGTATCGGCGTCTCCCGCCTCGAGCCGCCGGCCGTCCTGCAGTGCGAGCCAGGCGCCGTCCGGGCCCGTGCCGGCCCGTGCCATCGTCTGGCCGAAGGGTGAGAACAGATCCAGCGAGATCCGGCCTTGCGCGGTGCGCTCGAGGCGGAAGCGCCCCTGCGCGCGATCTTCTTCGGTCTGCATGGCGTTGGTGTCGGCAGGCGCCTGGGTCAGGGTGACCGCGAAGCGCCCCTGCCACTGCCCCGCCGGCGGAGGGGGGACCTCGACAGGCGTGGCACAGGCCGACAATCCGATGGCCGTCACGAGGGGGAGGACGGCCGCCCGCACGGAGTCCGGCATGCGAACGGTGGCCATCACAGCTCGACGTTCAGCCGTGCGAGGGTCTCGCGCAGAGTCTCGTTGTCGGGGTCGCTGTTCATCGCACGCGCCCAGAAGTCGCGCGCTTCGGCCTGCTTGCCACGCCGCCAGAGCACTTCGCCCAGATGGGTGGCGATCTCCGCCTCCGGCGCGGCCGCGTACGCGCGCCGAAGTTCGCGTTCGGCGCCTTCCAGGTCGCCCTGGCGGTACATCACCCAGCCGAGGCTGTCGATGATGTGGGCATCGTCCGGAGACAGTTCGAGAGCCTTTTCGATGAGCTTGCGTGCCTCGGTCAGGCGCAGGTTGCGATCGGCGAGCGTGTACCCCAGCGCGTTGTAGGCGTGGGCACTCTCGGGCTCGAGTTCGATGACCTTGCGAAGGCTGGCTTCCAGGACGTCCATGCGGTCGAGGCGCTCGGCGGCCATGGCGTGGTCGTACAGCAGGTCGGTGTTCTCCGGAGACCGGGCCACCGCCTCGTCCAGCAACTCGAACGCCGCCTCCGGCTGGTCGGACTCGCGCAGGATCTCCGCCTCGGCGCTGGTCAGGCGTCCGCGCTCGCGCGCAGAGCCCACGTTCGTCTGACGAAGCATGCTCCGGCCGGCTTCGACCTCACCGAGCCTGGCCGTGAGGATCGCCTGCCGGATCCGGGCGTCGAGGAACTGCCGGCCCGGACCCACCTGGCCGTAGAAGCGCACCGCGTCCTCGAGCTGGCCGGCCTCCTCGACGAGCTGGCCGAGGAAGAGGTAGGCCGGGTTGTCGTCGCGCTGGATGGTCTCGGGCAGTGAGACGAAGCGTTCGAGATATTCGCGCGCCAGGGGCTTCTGGTTGGTCTGGTAGGCCAGTTGTGCCAGAGAGAACAGGATGGTGGGGCTGTCCGGCTCGCGCTCGAGCGCAGCCTCGAACTGCTCGCTGGCCTCGGATTTGCGGCCCGCATCCGCCAGCAGACGCGCGTAGGCGAAACGTGCTTCGAGTGCGTCCGGCTCACGGGTGAGGAAACCCGCCAGCAGGTCGGTCGCCGCCACCCGGCCACCGTCGACCGCGCCGATCAGCCTGGACGCCGTGACCGCGATCTGCTCGTCGCTCGGGGAGAGCTCCACGGCCTGGCGAGCGTGCCCGATGGCCTCCTTTGCGAGACCCGCCTGCGCCGCGGTGGACGCCAGCGCCAGACGCGCCGCGCTCAGGCCCTCGTCACCCTGGGCGATCCGCCGCATCAGTGCATGGGCGGCCGGCTTGTCGGGCGTGCGTCCGAGGGTGCGGACCAGGCCCGAATAGAACGCGTCCAGTTCGTCTTCAGCGCGGGCCAGTTCGCGGCGGCGCATCACCAGGGGCTCGGCCGCTTCGAGGCGGCCCGACGAGAGCTGCAGCGTCTCGAGCGTCTGGGCTGCGATACGGGAGTCGGGTTCCAGTTCGAGCCAGAGCTCGGCCGCCGGCAGCGCGGCGTCGACCGAACGTTGTGACAGGGCCAGCTCGGTGGCGCGACGGGCCAGCCGGGGATCCCGCGTCTCGCGGGCCATCGAGCGGTAGGTGGCCGTGGCGCTCCCCACCTGACCGCGCTGCGCGGCGATCTCGGAGGCGAGCAACTGGAACAGCAGCTGGGGCGTGAGGTCGACGTCCGGGAGCGGCGGGGTGCTTTCGGTCTCGGCGGCCTGCGCTTCCCGCACGGGCGAGGCCTTGGACAACCTGCGTTCGCCCGCGGCGTTCGCGTCAGCGGCACGAACGCGGCTGACGGATTCGTCTCCACCCTCGGTTGGAAGCACGGAACAACCGGCACCGAGGAGAGCGAAAACGCAAACCAGCGCGCGGCACCGCGTGACAATCACGGCACAATTCATCCGCTGATATTAGGAGGAATCGCGTGATGCGGCAAGGAAGCCCCAGTGCCTGAACTGCCGGAGGTCGAAGTGGTCGGGCGCGGGGTGAGGGCGACCGCCGTCGGGCACCGGCTGCGCGAGATGGTGGTTCGAGAGCGCCGTCTTCGCTGGCCGGTGAGCCCGGAGCTGCCGGCCGTCCTGCGCGATCGGCCGCTCGTCGCGACCGGCCGCCGGGGCAAGTACCTGTTGCTGGGTTTCGACAACGGGACGCTGATCGTTCACCTCGGGATGTCGGGAAATTTCCGGTTCCTGGCCGAGCCTCCCGTCGCGGCGGCCCACGACCACGTCGACCTCGTGTTCGAGCACGGCGTACTCCGCTATACCGATCCGCGTCGTTTCGGCGCCATGCTCTGGCACGAGGGCGCGCCCGAGGCGCATCCCCTGCTGGCCGGACTGGGCATCGAACCGTTCGATCCTGCCTTCGACGGTGACCATCTGTACCGGGCCACCCGCGGTCGGAAGGTCGCAATCAAACAGCTCCTGCTGGCGGGGCGGGCAGTGGTCGGGGTGGGCAACATCTACGCCTCCGAGAGCCTGTACCGGGCGGGCATCCGGCCGGGCGTGGCGGCGGGCCGCCTGAGCCGTCCCCGGTGCGACCGGCTGGCCGCCGCGATCCGCGAGACGCTGGCCGATGCGATCGCGCAGGGTGGGTCGACCTTGCGCGACTTCGGTGGGGCCGACGGCGCCGGCGGCTACTTCCAGCTCTCGTGCCGTGTCTACGGCCGGGACGGAGAGCCGTGTCGGAGCTGTGGCGAACCCGTGCGACGCGCCGTACACCAGTCCCGGGCCACTTACTGGTGCCCGCGCTGCCAGCGCTGATCCGGTGTCCGTCGCGCGTCCGGGGGAGGCGGTCGGCCGATCCCGTGCGGCGGTCCTGTCGTGCCAGCCGGTCACTGCCACATGCCGTCCGACGTGTCCCGGCCGCCGCCCGGCGCCCTGGGTCGCCGATGGTCCGGCAGCCGCTCCATCGGCGCCGCGGGCGGTGCTAGATTGATCGTGCAGGGCCCGGCAGGTGCGGCCCGGTTCGGGCGTGTTCGGCGCACGATACCGGCCGCGTCGGAAACGGGCCCGGGACTGGCCGGCCCACGGGGACCGGCTGAGACGGACGGCTTCGACGGCCAGGTCGACGGTGGATCGATGTAGAGCCCCGCGCCTCGGACGACCGGCCCTGGACGGCGGATCGACACGGCGAATGAGCGTATTTGAGCAACGTTTCGACGGGCTCGGGCAATGGCAGACCGAGCTCTCTGAGGCAATCGGGCACTTTTCCGAGTGGCTCCACGGAAACGGCCACATCGACGCGGCCGGCGCCGATCGCTTCGCACGGCTGCGCAGCCGTCTGTCGCGTCGGGAGGTCTCGGTCGTGTTCGTGGCCGAGTTTTCTCGCGGCAAGTCCGAACTCATCAATGCGCTGTTCTTCCCGGGCTACGGTCAGCGCGTGATGCCCAGTTCGGCCGGCCGCACCACGATGTGCCCGGCCGAGCTGCGCTGGGATCCCACCGAACCCGCCGGGGTGCGTCTGCTGTCCATCGCCACCCGTGAGGACGATCGTCCGCTCGAATCCTGGCGTGCCGAAAGCGACGCCTGGGCGTGGCGCGCGTTCGACCCCGCCGACGTGAACAGCCTGAAGGCCGCACTCGCCGCGGTGACCGAGACCGAATCGGTCAGCCTGGCGAAGGCCCGGTCGCTGGGGCTGGCCGACGACGTCGAGGATTCCGTCGAACGGCTCGACATCCCGCGCTGGCGACATGCGATCGTGAACGTCGAGCACCCCCTGCTGCAGGCGGGGCTCACGATCATCGACACACCGGGGCTCAACGCGATCGGCAGCGAGCCGACGCTGACGCTGAACACGATCCCGAATGCCGATGCGGTGGTGTTCCTGCTGGCTGCCGATGCCGGCGTCACGCGCTCGGACGTCGATACCTGGCGCCGCTACATCAGTCCGTCCCACCGGCACGGACGGCTCGTGGTCCTCAACAAGGTCGACGGACTCTGGGACGAGCTGAAGTCCGAGGATCAGATCGCCGCGGAGATCGCGCAGCAGGTCGACTCCGTGAGCGAGACGCTCGGTGTGGGGCCCGAGCGGATCTTCCCGCTCTCGGCGCAGAAGGCGCTGGTGGCGCGCGTGCACTCCGACGAGCCGCTGCTGGCCCGCTCGGGCGTGGTCGCGCTCGAGCAGGCGCTCGCGGACGCGGTGGTGCCGCAGCGCCAGTCCCTGCTGGCCGACTTCGTCGAGCGCGAACTGCGCGAACTGACCTCGGCGCCGGGCGAAGTGCTGCGGCAGCGCGTGGCGGCGACCGAGGCCCAGCTCGGCGAGCTCGAGGGCCTGCGCGGCAAGAATCGCAGCATCATGACCCACATGGCGGGCCGGGTGCGGGCCGAGCGCGACGAGTTCGATCGCAGTCTGCGGCAGCTCAGCGGTCTGCGGGCGGTTTTCAACCGGCACGCCGACGGCCTGCGGGAGTCGATCGGCGTCACGCGCCTGAAGCGACACGCGCGCGAGTCGCGGGACATGATGAGCGAGAGCCGGCTGTCGTTCGGTCTGAACGAGGGCATGAACCATCTCTTTCGCAAGGTCGAGGAAGACATCGCCGCCGCCGGCGAGATCGTCCGCGAGATCGGCACCATGATGGTCGCGATGTACCGGACGTTCAGCCGCGACCACGGTCTCAAACTCGGGTCTCCGCTGCATTTCTCGCTGAAGCGTTTTCGGGCGGAGATCGCCGGTATTGAAGCGCTTTATCGCGCGCAGTTCGGGACTTCCGCGATGGTCACCACCGAGAAGTGGTCGCTGATGAAGCGCTTCTTCGAAACCATCGTCCTGCGCGTGCGCGAGGTCTATCGCCAGGCGGGCAGCGACATCGACGTCTGGCTGAGTTC
>JAUIAI010000183.1 GCA_030425615.1 Gammaproteobacteria bacterium | reverse complement strand
AGCGGGTCGCTGACGGCCATGGGCACCGCGCTGCCCACCAGCGCCAGCGAGCGCAGGCGTCCGCCGTGCCGGCGGGCTGCATCGAAGGCGGCCAGCGAGCCCATGCTGTGACCGACCAGCGCGGCCTTCTCCACGCCGGCGGCGTCGAGCACGCGCACCGCCCAGTCGGCCATCGCGTCGATGGACTCGAGTGGCGTGCCGCCCGAGCGGCCGTGTCCGGGCAGGTCCACCGCCTTCTTGCAGTCGTGCAGCCGCCGGGCCAGGCGCTGGGCGATCGTCTCGCGCATCTCGGGCGTGAACTCCGGAGCCTGCGCCACGTATTCGTCGATTCCGGTCATCTGGGGCGCGAAGCCGAAGGTCAGCAACGTACGCGCACCGAACCACGGCGACAGATATACGTTCATGAGCTTGTAGAACGCGTCTTCCTGCCCGCGCCGACGGCCGCCTTTGGTGAGCATCCAGATGTTGTTCCAGGTCTGATGACCTTCGCGCATGGTTCCGTAGCGGATGTCTTTCTGCGCCTTCTTGGCGGCAACGATCTGCACGGGCTCCCAGCAGGACGACACCAACACCTCCTCGCTGGCGAGGAGATCCACGCCGTTCTGGAATCCGTCCCAGAAAGTGCGGAAATGTCCCTTCTTCTTGAGATCGATGAGGAACTGCGCCACCCCCTTGACCTCGGCCTCGGTCATGTCCGAGGGATTCTCGATGTCCTGCTTGCCGCTTTGCTTCAGGTAGATCGCCGTGTTGGTGAAGGTAGGACCGAAGTCGTTCTGCATCGCCGCACGGCCGCGGAACTGGCTGTCGAAGAGCGCCTCCCAACTGGACAGCTCCTCCCCGATGACCGAATGGTTGAACGCCAGGGAGTCGGCATTGGAGATGTAAGGCACGGCATAGACCTTGCCATCGTGGCGGATGGTGTCCTGACCCGGTTCGCCCTCACCGTAGAGCGCCAGGAGGCGGTTCCAGTTCTCGATCCTGGAGGTGTCGATCGGCACGATCGCGCCTTGCGAGGCGAGCGCGTCCTCCATGCCGCCACCGTTGTCGGTGACGGCGTCGTAGAGCTTGTTGCCGTCCCCCACGATCAGCTTCTGAATCGCCTGATCCGCACTGCCGCTCTTGGCGTTGTACTGGATCTCGATCCCGGCCTGGGCGCCCATGTCGGACCAGTCCTTGCCGCCGGTGCCCGGTGCGGCGCCGACCTTGGCCACACCGATGGTCCACACCTTCAGTGGATCGGCGGCCAGCGCGGCCCAGGGGAGTCCGGCGGCGATCGAGCCGAGAGCGGCCTGACCTGTGACGGACAGGAATCGGCGACGCGGGTTGCTCAGTTCTTCCATGAAATGACCTCCTGGAATCGCGCTGCCTGCCTTCGTGCCCCGGCACGTGGACGGTTCGCGCTTGCTGGTGGGGTTCCGCTACGGGCGTCCCGTCGGGGCCACGAAGGCGCATCGAAGGCGACACCCATGCAGCGAATATACGTCAGCCGGTGCACCGACCGTCACGACCCGGCGCCCGGCGGGGCACGGATCTGCGGAACCGGCCGCCGCGCATGGCGTCGTATCATCGAAGGCGAACGCCGCCCGCCCTGACCCGCAGGGTGCCCGAAGCGGCCCGCCTGAGACTCATTCCTCCCGGAGCGGACTCGTCATGGCCCGAACCCCCCACCCCCCTGCTGCGGCAATCACGAGCGGCGCCGATGCGCGGGCGATCGTGGCCGGACTGATCGAACGCGCGCGCGCGGCCCAGCGCCGCTATGCAGTCTATGACCAGGAAGCGGTCGACACCTGCACCCTCGCCGCCGGCTGGGCGATCATGTCGCCCGCCCGGAACCGGGAACTGGCCGAACTCGCCGTGCGCGACACAGGCCTGGGCAACGTTCCGGACAAGATCCAGAAGAATCACCGCAAGACGCTCGGCCTGCTGCGCGACCTCGCCGATGCGCGGACGGTCGGGGTGATCCGCGACGACCCGCAGTCCGGTATCACCGAAATCGCGCGCCCGGTAGGTGTGGTCGCGGCCATCACACCGTCCACCAACCCCGGCGCAACACCTGCCAACAAGATCATCAACGCACTGAAGTGCCGCAACGCGGTAATCGTCGCGCCCTCGCCTAAGGGCTGGTCCACGGCCGACACGCTGGTGCGCTTCGTACACGAGGAGCTGGTGCGCGTCGGGGTCGACCCCGTGCTCGCCGCCGGTCTCGTCCAGGTGCTGCCGGCGCCGGTCACCAAGGAGGCCACTCACGAACTCATGCGCCAGGCCGACCTGATCGTGGCCACGGGTTCGCAATCGAACATTCGCGCGGCGTATTCGAGCGGCACCCCCGCATTCGGCGTCGGTGCGGGCAACGTCGCCTCGATCGTCGACGAGACCGCCGATCCGGCCACCGCCGCCGGGCTCATCGCACTGTCGAAGACCTTCGACAACGCAACCAGCTGCTCGTCCGAGAACGCGATCGTGGTGGTCGAGGCCGCCTACGAAGCCACCCTCGCGGCGCTGGAACGGGCCGGCGGGGTGATGCTCGACGCGGCGGACACCGAGCGGCTGCGCGAGGCCCTCTGGCCGGACGGCAGGCTCTCCGGCACCCTCATCGCGCGGGCGGCACCCGATATCGCCCGACTCGCCGGCCTGCAGGCGTCCGCAGCCCCCCGGTCCCGATTCCTCATGGTGGGCGAGTCAGGCTTCGGCCCGGCGCATCCGTACTCGGGAGAGAAGCTGGCGCCGGTCCTGGCCGTGTACCGGGCCCGCGACTTCGAGCACGCGATCGGGATCGTCGACAGCATCTACGCCTATCAGGGCGCGGGACACTCGGTGAGCCTGCACTCGCGCGACGACCATCGGGCGCGCGAGCTCGCGGAGCGCCTGCCGGTCTCACGCGTCATCGTCAACCAGGCTCACTGCATCGCCACGGGAGGCAGCTTCGACAACGGACTCCCGTTTTCCCTGTCGATGGGCTGCGGGACCTGGGGCGGCAACGGTTTCTCCGAGAACATGCACTATCGCCACTATCTGAACGTCACCCGGATCGCCCGGGTGATCCCGCCGCGCGAACCTTCCGAGGACGACATCTTCGGAGCCTATTTCACCGCCCACGGCCGATGAACCCCACCGGCATCGGCGAGGTCCTGGCAGCGCGCGCGGCTGACACGCGCCCCTGGCTGATCGCGCCGGAGACCGGGCGCGAACTGAGTTACCGGGCCCTGGGCGAGTTCACGGGGCGCCTGGATGCGTGGCTGGGCGCCCGCGGTGTCGCCCCGGGTGCGATCGTCGCCACCCTGCTCCCGAACGGCCTGAGCGCCAGCGCATTGTTCGTCGCCACCATGGCCTGCCGACGGATCGTCGCGCCGCTCAGCCTGCTCGCGCAACCGAGTCAGCTCGCATACGTGCTCAGCCACTGCGACCCGGCGATCGTCCTGACCAGCGCCGAACTGGCGGAGAACCTGCGGGCGGCCTGGAAGGGAGTACACCCGGAAAGGATCGTCGTCGTGAACGCCGACGATCTCGAGTCGTTTCCTTGGGACCATCCGGTTCCCCCCGGGCACCGCGCATCCGACCCTTCCGGCGACGGTCGTGCGACGGATGTCGCTCTGCAACAGACCTCTCCTTCGGACCAGGACGCGCCGCCCGCGGGCACCGCGCTGCTGATGTACACCTCTGGGACCACCGGCGTCCCCAAGGGCGTGCCCCTGACGCATGCGAACCTGCTGCACGCGGCCCGCGCGGTGGCAGCCTGGCACGGCCTCGGGCCCGACGACCGCGTCCTGTCGGCCCTGCCGCTCTATCACATCAACGGCCAGGTCATAGGAACGCTGGCTCCACTGGTTTCCGGCGGGTCGATCGTCGCGCCGCGACGATTCTCTGTCTCGGGCTGGTGGCAGGCCGCGACGACGCACACCTGTACGTGGCTGAACATGGTGCCCACCATCATCGCCTACCTGCTGAACGAGGCGGCTTCGGCACCGCAAGCGCTACCGGGCGTGCGGTTCGGACGCTCGGCTTCGGCACCCCTCGCCCCGGAACAGCAGCGCGCGTTCGAGCAACGTTTCGGAATCCCGGTCATCGAAGCCATGGGCATGACCGAGAGTGCCTCGGTGGTGTTCTGCAACCCGATGCAACTCGCGCGACGCCGGATCGGCAGCCCCGGACTCCCGATCGCGGTCGAGGTCAGGATCGTGGATGCCGACGGCGAGCCGCTCGACGTCGGTCGGACCGGCGAGATCTGGCTGCGCGGCCCCTCGGTGATGGCCGGCTATTACCGCGACCCCGAGCGAAGCGCCGAGGCGCTCACCGCCAACGGCTGGCTGCGCAGCGGAGACCTCGGCCATCTCGACACCGACGGATTCGCCTTCATCACCGGCCGGCTGAAGGAGTTGATCATCAAGGGCGGCGAGAACATCGCGCCGCGCGAGATCGACGAAGCCCTGCTAAGGCATCCCGGCATCCTCGAGGCGGCCGCCGTCGGCATCCCGGATCCGGCCTACGGACAGCAGATACTCGCGGGCATCGTTCCACGCGCGGCAGGAGCATTGGACGAGGCCGAACTGCGCGCATTCTGCGAACGTGAACTCGGCCCGTACAAGACACCGGCCAGGTTCCTGATGCTGGACGCGCTTCCGAAGGGTCCGTCCGGCAAGGTGCAGCGCTTGAAGCTGCTGGACGGACTGCCACGCGAGGACTGAACCCGGCTCCGGCATCGGCGCCCCCCCTCACGCGAACGCGCCGCCGGACTGGACCGGCGTATCCCCTCAGTGCAGCAGCCGCATCAGGAACAGCGTGATCGACGGGAACATCACGAGAATCACCGTACGCACGATGTCCGAGACGACGAAGGGCATCACCCCCTTGTAGGTCTGGGTGATCGGGGTCGCCGGATCCATCGCGTTGATCACGAACAGGTTCATGCCCACCGGGGGCGTGATCAGGCCGACCTCGACGACGATCAGCACCAGGATGCCGAACCAGATGGCCGTCTCCTCCGGCGTCAGGCCGAAGTCCAGCGCGGAAATGATGGGAAAGAAGATCGGCACAGTGAGCAGGATCATGGACAGACTGTCCATGACGCAGCCGAACACCAGGTAGAGCACCAGGATCACGGCCAGCACCGTCCAGGGGCTGAAGCCCGCCTCCACGATCTGGCTCGACAATTCCTGCGGCACCTGCGAGAGCGCGAGAAACGCGTTGTAGAAGCCCGCGCCGAGCACGATGAGGAAGATCATCGCCGTACTGCCGGCCGTGACCAGGAAGGCGTCGGCGAGCCGCGCCCGGGTCAGGCCACCGCTCGCCCAGGCGATGATCCCGGTGCCGGCCGCGCCGATGGCCGCCGCCTCCGTGGGGGTGAACCAGCCCAGGTAGATGCCGCCGACCACCAGGAAGAACACGACGAGCACCGGCCACACCGCCCCGAGTGCGGCAAGACGCGCGGCCATCGGTACCCGCTCGCGCAGTGTCTCCTGCCCCGGGAACAGCCGCACCACGATGGAGATCGTGATCATGTAGCCGACGGCCGCCAGGATGCCCGGCACGAAGGCGGCCAGGAAGAGCTTGGCGATGTTCTGCTCGGTGATGATGGCGTAGATGACCAGCACCACGGAGGGCGGGATCAGGATGCCCAGCGTGCCGCCCGCGGCGAGCGTGGCCGTGGCCATGCCGCCGCTGTAGCCGTAGCGCTTGAGCTCGGGCAACGCCGCCTGACTCATGGTGGCGGCCGTGGCCAGGGAAGAGCCGCAGATGGCGCCGAAGCCCGCGCAGGCTCCGACCGCCGCCATCGCGACACCACCCCGACGGTGGCCGAGCCAGGTCTCGGCCGCCTTGAAGAGCGCGGTCGACATGCCGCCCAGCGTCGCGAACTGCCCCATGAGCAGGAACAGCGGAACGATCGAGAGGGAGTAATTCGAGAAGGTGGAGTAGGTCTCGGTCTTGAGCTTGGCCAGCACCACGATGGAGCCGCCGGTGATCCAGGCCGTACCGCCCAGCCCGACGACGAGCATCGCCAGCCCGATGGGCATGCGAAGGAAGATCAGCAGCATCAGCACGGGGAACGACCAGACCCCGATCTCGAACGGGGTCATGACCGGGTTCCCGCGTCAGGCATCAGGATCGGGCGACCCGTCCGCAGCTCGCGAATCCGGACCCAGGCCACGTACAGCGCCACCAGCGCCGCAACGGCAGCGGCGAAC
>JAUIAI010000182.1 GCA_030425615.1 Gammaproteobacteria bacterium | reverse complement strand
TTCCTCCGGCGACCAGCACGGGCACCGCGACGGTCACGTTCGCCGCGGACGTCGCGACCGATGTCGCCGGCAACGGCAACACCGTGGTCTCGTTCAGCCAGGCCTACGACACCGCGCCGCCGACACCGACGATCACCGACAACATCCCGGCACCCGTCACGGACGGGCCGGTGACCTTCACGTTCGACTTCGGCGAGGTCGTGACCGGATTCACCGCCGGCGACATCGCGGTCACGAACGGATCCGCGAGCGGCTTCACGGGGTCGGGCGCGATCTACTCGGTCGTGGTCACCCCGGCGGCGAACGCCTCCGGCACGATCACCGTGAGCATCCCGAACGGTGCGGCCACGGATGCCGCGGGCAACGCCAGCGTCGCGGCCAGTGCCACCCAGGCCTTCGACACGGACAGGCCCACGGTCGAGATCGTGCCCACGAGCCTCCTGCCCGGCGGCGGTGTGATCACGCCCCCGATCTCCGGCACCACCCAGTACACGATCACCTTCAGCGAGGCGATCACCGGCCTGACGCTGGGTGACATCATCGTGATCAACGGCATCGACAGCAATCTTTCGGCCAGCGCGGGTACGACCTTCACGGTGGACGTCACGCCGGATGCCGGCGAAGCCGGCAATCTGCAGGTGAACATCGGCGCCGCGGCGGTCCAGGACGCCGGCGGCGCCGACAACCTCGCCGGGTCCTCGGTCCAGCAGCCGTTCGACACGCTCGCCCCCGGCCTCACTAACACGGACGACACCCCCGGCACGGCGAACGGCCCCGTGACGTACACCTTCACGTTCTCCGAGGCGGTCACCGGCTTCACGGCCACCGACGTCACGGTCTCACCGGGCGCGGTGCGGGGCGCCCTCGCGGGAAGCGGCGCCTCCTACACGATGGCGATCACTCCACCGGCCGACAGCACGGCCGATCTGGAGGTTTCGGTCGGCGCCGGCCGCGTGCAGGACGCCAGCGGCAACGTCAACGCGCTGACGAACGCCGCCGCGCAGCCCGTCGACACGGTCGCCCCGGCACTGGCGATCGCCGCTGCCGCGCCGGGCGTGGACGGCAGCGTGGAGTTCACGTTCGATTTCGGCGAGAACGTCAGCGGCTTCGTGCTGTCCGACATCGACGTGCTCTCGCCCGCCTCGGGATTCACGGTGGGCGCGCTGACCCCGGTGGGCGGCGGAACCGACGACTTCACACTGCTGCTGACCCCGGATCCGGGCGAGTCCGGCACCTTCACGGTGAGCGTCGCCGCCGGTGTGGCGCAGGACGCTGCGGGCAATCCCAACACCGCGGACGCGGAATCGCAGGCGTTCTCTGCGCCGGCTGCGGTCGCCCCGGGCGCCGCGTTCGCCTTCGATTCCCTGTCGCCACCGTTGATCTGAAGCGGTAAACGGGCGTAAACGCCGGCCCTTGCGGGGCGTCGGCCGGACGCTTTCCGGTAGCATACGGCATGCGGTACGGCATGGGCCGGTCGCCGCCCACGACACGACGCAAGGCGACGCGCCCGACCCCGGGCCGCGCATCAGCCGGCGCAGGACAGGATGGAACTGCTGCTCAAGGTGATCAGCCCCGAGGGGCAGATCTCGCTGCTGCCGCTCGACAGCGGGCGCATCGAAATCGCCGCCACCCCCGGCGCGCGCTACCAACTCATCCTCGACGATCCCGGCCAGCCGGCGCGTCCGCGCGTCATGCGTCTGGTCGACGATCTGGTCGTGGACGGCCTGCCCACGGGTGACGAGATCCAGCTCACCGGATTCTTCACCGCCTGTACCCCGGCGGCGAGCTGTCGCTTCGAGGTCTATCTGGACGACGACCCGGTCGCCAGCGCACTGGTGACGCCGGCCAGCGAGCCGGTGGCGGCCATCACCGGCGGCGGCTTCATCATGGCCGAGCCAGGCGCTCCGGCCGCGGCGCTGCCGACCCCGCCCGAGTCCGAGCCCGCCCCGATCTGGCGTCCCATCATGGCCGGTGGCGCCGGCCTGCTGGTGCTCGGAGCGGCCGCGGGGGCCGGTGGCGGCGGTTCGGCCGACGTGACGGCGCCGACGACGCCCGTGGTCGCCAGCGACACGGCGGTCAACACCCGCTTCCCGCAACTCTCCGGCACGGCCGAGCCGGGCAGCCAGGTCACGGTGATCCTCACGCCGCCCGACGGACAGACCGTGGTCTACGCCACGCGCGCCGGCGACGACGGCAACTGGGCGGTGGCCACCGCCAGCGCGACCCCGCAGAGCGGTGCGTTTCCCGCCGACGGCCTCGCCGACGGCGAAACCGTCACGATCGAGGTGCTGGCGCGTGACGCCTCGGGCAACCTGAGCCCGGCCGGCCGCGGTTCGATTCAGATCGACGCCACCGCACCGGCCGCCCCCACGCTCGCCGTCGAGAACGGCACGGCCGGGGGCGCGCCGCCGCTACTCAATGCCGACGATCTCGGCAACGGCCTGACGGTCAGCGGAACCGCCGAAGCGGGCAGCACGATCACCCTGACGCTGTCCGGGATCGGCCTGGAGCGCCAGACCGCGGTGAACGCGGACGGCCGCTTCTCCACCACGCTCGGTGATGCCGGCCTCGCCCTGGCCGATGGTCGCTACACGGTCACCGCGCGGGCGGCCGACGCCGCCGGCAACGTGGGTCCGGATGCCGGCGTCTCGTTCGACGTCGATCGCACGCTCAGCCCCATTCGTGCCGAATTCGGCGAGGTGATCGACGATCGCGCGCCGCGGGTGGGCGAACTGCCGGAGGGTGCCAGCAGCAATGACCGGACGCCGGCGCTGCGCGGGGCACTGGCGGGCACGCTCGCCGACGACGAGCAACTGCTCGTGCTGCTCGACGGCACGCCGCTCGGCGCGGCGACGACCCAGCCGGGGAGCTGGGAGTTCACCGTGCCCACGCCGCTGGCCGAAGGCGACCATGTCTTCACGCTGCGCCTGGTGGACGATGCCGGCAACGCCCGGACACCGGGCTCGGCCCAGCCGCGAAGCCTCACCATCGACACGACCGCGCCGGACGACCAGCCGTTGATCAGCGCGGTGCTCGACGACAGCGGCGCGGTCACGCTGCAGGTACCCAACGGCGGCGTCTCGCTGGACGCCACGCCGCGCGTTCGCATCACGCTCGATGAGCTGCTCGAACGCGGTGAATCGGTCGTCGTGCAAAGGACCAGCGGCGGCACGCTGGTCGACCTGGGCGCCGCCGCACCGGTGCTCGGAGACACCTCGGGGCTCGCCTACGAGGTGGTCGACGCGGCCGCGCCTCCGGGGACGAGCGTGGCCTACCGGGCGTTGATCGTGGATGCCGCGGGGCTGACCGGTCCGCTGAGCCCGGTCTACGCGATCCAGCTCGCCGCGTCGCCCAACGCCAGCGATATCGTCTGATGCCTTCGGCCGGGCATTCGGGCCGCACCTTCCCCGCGCTGGTGCTCGCCGCCGCGCTGTGCGCCGCGATGGCGCCGGCGGCGGCCGCGACCTCGCTGCGGGAGGTGGTCCGCTATGCACTGGCCAGCGATCCGTCGATCGTCGCCTCGCGTGCGGAACGCGAAGCGGCGGGCTACGACATCGAGCGGGCGCGGGCGAAGCACCTGCCCACCGTCGACGTCGCGGGATCGCGCCGGGTCACCGGCGACACCAGCAACCGGCTGGGACCGCGCGTCAACCTCAACCTCTGGGCATCCGGCGCCATCGATGCCGAGATCGAGCGCGAGACCTGGCGCGAGCAATCCCTGGCCAGCCGCGTCACCGCGCAGCGCGAGACGGTGGCCTTCGAGACCCTCAGCGCCTGGTTCAGACTGCTCGCGGCGCGCGATCTGCTCGCGGCCGCCCGCGCGAACTTCGAGCGCCATGCCGCGCTCGTCGAGGACTTCCGGCAGATCGTGCGCATCGACCGCGGGCGCCGGTTCGATCTGGTCCAGGCCAGCGCCCGGCTCGAGCAGATCCGCTTCCTGGTCGCCGAAGGAGAGGCCGAGCTCGCGCAGGCGCGCGAGGCCCTGGCACGCTGGTACCCGCTGCCCGTGGATCCGTCGGACATGGCGGCGCCCCCGGTGCTGTCCGAGCCGGCCGTCCTCAACCCGGCCCGTCTCGAGGCGCTGATCGACCAGCACCCGGCCGTGCTGGCCGCCGCGCGCGACCTGCGCAGCGCCCGCGCGAACCTGGAAGTCGCCAGCGCCAGTCGCGGCCCGCGCCTGGATCTCGAGGCACGCTCGGGGGCCGACAGCTTTTCGCAGGTCACACTCTCGTGGCCGGCCTTCGACCCGGCCGCGCGGGCCGGTGAAGCCTCGGCCGCCGCCTCGCTGACCGGCGCGGAGGCCACGGTGGAAACCGAACGGCGGCTGGTCACGGAACGCCTGCGCAGCGCGGACCAGGCCTGGCGCACCGCGCGGCAGCGCGCCGACATCGCCGCCGGACAGATCCGCATCGCCGAGCAACTCGTGGAGGTCTACCGGGAGCAGTTCGGAATCGGCCGGCGCAACCTTCTCGACCTGCTCAACGCATACGCCGAACTGGCCAGCGCGGAGTCTGCCGCCGTGCGCAGTAGACTCGAGGCAGCCCAGGCGCGCTATCGCATCGAGTTCGCGATGGGCCGGCTGACGCTTCTCTTCCAGGCCGGTTCCTGACCCCATCCGCCCATGTCCAAAACGCCCCCGAACCTGCTCGAAGGCCTTTCGCAACTGGCCCAGGCGCGCGGCCGGCCCATTTCGGTCGTCGCGCTGCAGGCCCAGCTCACCTTCGATGCCCAGGGGGCGGTGAACATGGGCTCGCTGCGCACGGCGGCGATGAGCGCCGGGCTCGTGCTCGCGCGCCACGATGGCTCGCTGCTCACGCTCTCGCCCGCCCAGCTGCCCGCCCTCGCGGCCTGTGGCGACGGCTCGTTCAAGGTGGTCAGCGATCCCACCCAGCTCCAGGAGGGCGACCTCCCGGGCGGCTACGGCGGCTACTGCCTCACGCTCGCCCTGCAGCCCGATCCGGACCGCCGCTCGGAACTGCCGGCCCGGCGCAGCGCGCGCGCCTGGTTCTGGCAGGTGCTGTGGCGGCTGCGTCCGTTCTACCTGCACGTCGCACTGGCCACGCTGGTGGTGAACCTGCTGTCCATCGCGGTCAGCCTGTACGTAATGAACGTCTACGACCGGGTGGTGCCGAACCGGACCTACGAAACCCTCTGGGTGCTGACCATCGGCACCATGATCGCGCTGGCCTTCGATTTCTGCGCGCGCATGCTCCGCGGCTGGCTGATCGACACGGCCGGCAAGCGCGCGGACATCGAGATCAGTTCCAGCCTCTTCCAGCGCATGCTCTCCATGCAGCTGATCCAGAAACCGGCCTCCTCGGGGTCCTTCGTCAACAACCTGCGCGATTTCGAGGCGATCCGGGAGGTGCTCACCTCGGCCAGTCTGACCACACTGATCGACCTGCCCTTCTTCCTGCTGTTCGTGGCCGTGATCGGGTTCATCGCGCCGCCCCTGGCCATCGTGCCCATCGCGGCGGCCGTCCTGGTCATCATCGCCGGCCTGCTCGTGCAGCGTCCGCTGGCGCGGCACATCGTCGACATGATGAAGGAAGGCTCGCAGCGCCAGGGCCTCGCCGTGGAGACGGTCGAAGGGCTGGAGACGCTCAAGGTGAACAACGCGCTGGGCCACGCGCAGCAGCGCTGGGAGTGGTTCACCGGCTCCGTGGCCCTGTCCTCGATGCGGGCGCGCAACCTGTCGAACTTCGTCATCAATGCCACCGCGCTCGTCCAGCAGATGGTGACCGTGGGCACCGTCACCATCGGCGTCTACCTGATTCATGCCGGCGAGCTGTCGATGGGCGGGCTGATCGGCGCGGTCATCCTCTGCGGCCGCGCCATCGCCCCGCTGGCGCAGGTGGCCGGCCTCGCGGTGCGCGTTCAGCAGGCGCGGGCCGCGTTCGGCGGCCTGCAGGCCATGATGGACAAGCCCCTGGAACGCGACGACGACCGCGCCTATCTGAGCGTGCCGCGCGCCCAGGGCCGGGTGACGCTGTCACACGTCACGTTCAAGCACGACCCCAACGGCCCCGACCTGTTCCGCGATTTCTCGCTCGACATCCGTCCCGGGGAGCGGGTGGCGATTCTCGGCCGCACCGGCAGCGGCAAATCCACCTTGCTGCGTCTGTCTGCCGGCCTGTACACGCCCAACGCGGGGCTCGTGAGCCTGGACGGGATCGACATGC
>JAUIAI010000181.1 GCA_030425615.1 Gammaproteobacteria bacterium | reverse complement strand
GTCTTCGCAATCGAACCCGTAGTAGCCGACGTTCAGGGCGCCCGATGCACTGAGCGCCGCGATCGTGACCTGTGCCGAACGCTCACCGAGCTGCAGGGAGGCCGGGTCGATCGCGAACCGCATCGTCGTGTGCCCGTCCGATTCGAACGGCACCATCGAATCGAAGGGCGGTGGCGCGGGCATCGGGTCGGGCAGGACGAACACGGCCGCCGGGCGGTCGGTCTTCGGCGTGGGCGAGCCCGTGGAGTCCCCGCTGATGCTCTGCTCGTCACCGAACTGGGCGAGCACCGGGGTCACCGCCGCGAACGAGACCGCGGCCGCGAGGATCGCGGCATGCAGGACGCGGCGGGTCATGGCTGCTGCGGCTCGGCCTGGCCGCCCGCGGGGCGACGGCGGCTGCGCCGCGGTCTGCCGGCGCCGTCGCCGGGAAACAGCAGACCCGACAACTCGCCTAGCGCACGCTTGTAGACGTCTCGCTTGAATTCGATGACCGAGTCCAGCGGCACCCAGAAATCGTTCCACCGCCAGGCATCGAACTCCGGGTGACCGGAGGCCCGGAGGTCGATGTCCGAATCGCGGCCGACCAGACGCAGCAGGAACCAGATCTGCTTCTGACCCTTGTAATGGCCACGCCACTCGCGTCTGACCCAGCGCTCGGGCACCTCGTAGCGAAGCCAGTTGCGCGTGCGGCCGATGATGGCCACGTGCGGCTCCCGCAGTCCGACCTCCTCGTGGAGCTCACGGTACATCGCCTGCTCGGGCGACTCGCCGCGCTTGATGCCGCCCTGGGGGAACTGCCAGGCGTGCTCGCGGATCCGCTTGCCCCAGAAGACCTCGTTCCTCTGGTTGGCGAGGATGATGCCGACGTTGGGCCGATAGCCGTCTCTGTCGAGCATGGCATTGACCCCGAATCACTTAAACTGTTGCGAATTATATCGAGAGTGCAGCCCGAATACCCGCGTCATGAAGGCCAGTCAATTCCACCTCAACACCCTGAAGGAAGCGCCCTCGGACGCGGAGGTCGTCAGCCACCGGCTGATGGCGCGCGCCGGGCTCATCAAACGGCTTGCCGGCGGCATCTATACCTATATGCCCCTGGGGCTGCGGGTCATCCGGCGCATCGAGACCATCGTGCGCGAGGAGATGAACCGTGCAGGAGCCGTCGAGTTGCTGATGCCGGTGATCCAGCCCGCCGAACTCTGGCAGGAATCGGGCCGCTGGCTGCAGTACGGCCCCGAGCTGCTCAGGGTGCGCGACCGCCACGACCGCGACTTCATCGTGCAGCCCACCTCGGAGGAGGTGATCACCGACATCGCCCGGCAGGACCTGCGCAGTTACAAGCAGCTGCCCCGCAACTTCTATCACATCCAGACGAAGTTCCGCGACGAGCGCCGGCCGCGCTTCGGCATCATGCGCGGCCGCGAGTTCACGATGAAGGACGCGTATTCGTTCGACCGGGATCCGCAGGCGGCCATGGCCAGCTATCAGGTCATGTTCGACGCGTATGTCAGGATCTTCGAGCGTCTCGGCCTCGAGTTCCGCGCGGTGGCGGCCGATACGGGAGCCATCGGCGGCTCGGCGTCGCACGAATTCCAGGTGATCGCGGAGACCGGCGAAGACCAGATCGCCTACTGCCCGGAATCGGATTACGCGGCCAACGTCGAACTGGCCGAGGCCTTGCCCCTGCTCGAGGCACGCGGGCCCGCCTCGCAACCGATGGCGGTCACTCCCACACCGGGCCAGGCGCGCTGCGAGGACGTCGCCCGCTTCCTGGGGTTGCCGCTCGAGCGCACCGTGAAATCGCTCGTGCTGGCCGTCGATCCGGACCCCGAAACGGGCGGCGCGGCCGAGGTCTGGCTGTTGATCGTGCGGGGTGACCACGACCTCAACGAGGTCAAGGCCGGGAAGGTTCCGGGCCTGTCCGGGTTCCGATTCGCCACGGAGGACGAGATTGTCGAGCACTTCGGCACCCCGCCCGGCTACATCGGCCCGGTGAACACGGTCAAGCCGGTGCGCGTGGTGGTCGATCGCACCGTGGCCCGGATGGCCGATTTCGTCTGTGGCGCCAACGAGATCGACGCCCACCTCACCGGGGTCAACTGGGGTCGTGACCTGCCCGAGCCCGTGCCCGCGCAGGATGCGGGTCATGACACGCCCATCATCGAGGCAGACATCCGCAACGTCCGCGCCGGGGATCCGTCGCCGGACGGCAAGGGCGCGCTTGCGATCCAGCGGGGCATCGAGGTCGGCCACGTCTTCTACCTGGGGACGAAATACTCGGCGGCCATGAACGCGCAGTTCATCGACGAGGACGGCAAGGGCAAGCCCTTCGAGATGGGCTGCTACGGCATCGGGGTGACCCGTCTGATGGGCGCCGCCATCGAGCAGAACCACGACGAGCGCGGCATCGTGTGGCCTCGGTCTTTCGCGCCTTTCGAGGTCGTGATCTGCCCGCTGGGCATGGCCAAGTCGCCGGCGGTTGCGGAACAGGCGACCCGGCTCTACGACCAGTTGCGGGCAGCCGGGCTCGACGTGGTCCTCGACGACCGCCCGGAGCGACCCGGCGTCATGTTCGCGGACTGGGAACTGATCGGCGTGCCGGTGCGCGTCACGATCGGCGATCGCGGGCTGAAGGCCGGCGAGATCGAGATCGTGGCCCGGCGCGACCTGCAGGCCGTCGAGAAGGTGGCACCTGACTCGGCCGCAGCGGCCGTGCTGGAGATGCTGGGCCGCTGACGGCGGTGACGGCCCGGGCGTTGCGCCGGCCCCACGCCGATCCCGTGAACTAGACCGTCGGTCGGACCGGATCTGATCGATCGCCTCCGTCCGGGCCTACCCTCGGCCCCGTATGGTGGTTCCCTTCTCATCCGGTGGGCGGCTCGCGGGCGCCCTGTTCGCGGCCTGCCTGTTCGCGTCCGCGGTGCGAGCCGGCGAGCAGCAGTACGAGCCGCTCGCGGCGTCGCTCCAGACGGCCCTGTCCGCCGCCATCAGCGGTCACTCGCGGGAAGTTCCCGAGCCCGTCTTCGACTCCGTCGCACACAAGGTCGACTGGCTCTCCCGGATGTCGGCGCGGCTGCCCAGGAAATGGAAGCCGGACCACCACCAGCGCATCGCTTTCCTCAAGACGCTGCGCTACGAGGCGCAGCGCGCGGGGCTCGATCCCCAGCTCGTCCTGGCCGTGATCCAGGTGGAGAGCAATTTCCGTCGCTACGCGGTCTCGCGGGCCGGTGCACGCGGCTACATGCAGGTCATGCCGTTCTGGACCCGGCTGATCGGAGACGGCGACGAGTCCCGGCTGTTCGATCTGCGCGCCAACCTGCGCTACGGCTGCACGATCCTGCGTCACTATCTGGACATCGAGCGGGGCGATCTGTTCAGGGCGCTCGGGCGCTACAACGGCTCGCTCGGTCGGGCCACCTATCCGGACAAGGTCTTTCGCGCGATGAAACGCTGGCGTTACGACCCCGTTCGTGCCATCACCACCGCCCGCCGCTGAATCGGAGCGCCCGGCTGCCGTTCGTTCCCGGCGGGCGGCCGCTGGTCCGGGCAAGACGAAATCGTGGGCCGCCGCGCGCCTTATTTGGCATTTAGCCCGTTGAGCACGAATCGATAATCACGGCGTGAACTCGCTCGTCGCAACGCCAGCTAATCGCCGCCCGGTTTTCATGTTCGCGGTGGCCACCGCCCTTGCGTGCCTGGTGTCGCGTACCGTCACGCCCGACGGTGCTCTCATCGGTCTGCTCTGGTTGCCCACGGCGGTGATGCTCGTCGGCATCCTGACCCGCGGCTACTCGGTCCTCCTGCCCGGGGTGGTGGGGCTGACGGCCATGCTCTCGTTGCTCGGCGTCTCGTCCTCCTTCATGCTCGGCAGTGTTCTTGCCGTCCTGGTCGCGCCCGTGGTCTGCCATCAGGTCATCGAGCGGATGCGGCGCTTCCGCCGCGCGCAGTCGCATCTGGTGCAGACCTCGCAGATGTTCCTGGCCATCGCACTGGTGCAGGCTCCGATCTCCGCGGCCTTCATCTGCGCGGCTTCCCCGCTCGAGGGCTTCATCCCGATGCTCGGACCGCTCTCGTTCGCCTCGATCTGGGTCATCGAGGCGGTGAGCGGCATCGTGTTCGTGCGCGGCATCATGACCTGGATGCCCAACGACGGCTCCGGTTTCTGTCCCGCCTCCGGCATGCAGGAGGGACTGAAGGTCTTCTCGCCGGGCGCGCTCACCCCCTACGCGGCGATCCTGGCCTTTTTCGGAATGGCCCTCCTGGCCCACGAGGCAGGCCATGACGGCATCGCGAGGGTTCTGGCCATCCCCGTCTTCGCCACGGCGGCGCTGTCCGCGCTGTCCCAGTCCCGCCGCATGGCATCCACGGTACTGATGGCCGCGTTCATCGCGATCGCGGCGGTGCGCGTGCGCACGGACCCGTTCATGCCGGCCGTGGAGCGCTTCAACGATCTGGCCGAGCTCTCGCTGCTCATGCTGACGGGCGCCGCCTTGCTGCACATGCTGAACTCGCTGATCGAGGAGCGCCTCCAGCAGCAGAAGCGTCTGCGGCGCAAGGCGTTCTCGAGCGAGCTGAGCGGACTGCCGAACCTGCGGGCACTGACGGCGCGGCTGCTGAGCCAGAAGGTGCGGCGGCTGTCCGCGGCCCAGGGGCTCCAGCTGGCGGAGGTGGCGATCGCCGGGCTCGACAAGTGGGCGGATCTGGCCGGCCGCCAGGCCACCATGCAGGCCGAGAGCGAGATCGGCAGACGCCTGCAGACGATCTTCGATTCGCGTCTGCTGATGCTGGCGCATATCGGCTCGGGTCGTTTCGTACTCCTGTTCGAGCGCTCCACGTCCGACGAGACGCTCATCGAGACCCTGCAGTCCGGCTTCGACCGCCGGCGCTTCACGATCGCCAACCAGGTCATGCCGCTGCGCTACTCCATCGGGGTGGTCGACGCGCCCGCCGGCAGTCACGAACCCGAGGCGCTGCTGGCATCGCTCTCGCTCGCGCAACAGAAGGCCGTGACCCTGAGCAGCCGTTTCTACCGGCTGACCCTCAACAACGACCGTGTCCGCGAGTACCGTCGCGAGCTCGCCTGGGTGGAGAACGTGCGGGGGCTGCTCGAGCGAGACCGTCTGCGTCTGTTCGCCCAACCGATCGCGCCGGCCGACATGGATCCGGACTCCGGACTGCACTTCGAGATCCTCGCGAGAATGGCGGACGAGAACGGCGAACTGATCGCGCCGAACGGGTTCCTCGGCGCCATCTCGAAGGCGGGCATGCAAATCGAACTCGATCGGCAGGTGATCTCGCGCACGATCCGCTACCTCGACGACGACCTGGAGCTCCTGGACGCCACCGAGCTGTGCGCCATCAATGTGACCGGTCCCACGATCTGCGACCCCGGTTTCTGCGATTTCCTGTTCGGGCTCATGGACCGCAGCCGGGTGGCACCGAAGCAGATCGCCATCGAGATCACGGAATCGGACACGATCGCCGATCTGGAGGCCGCGCTCGAGAACGTTCGCGCGATCGCCGCCGCCGGGATCCGCGTCGCGGTGGACGATTTCGGTACCGGCCAGGCGACCTTCGAGTACATCCGCCGGCTCGGCCCCGACATCCTCAAGATCGACGGCTCGTTCGTGCGCCGGTATCAGGAGGATGCCCTCGATCGCGAGATCGTCGAGTCCGTCGTGCGGATGGCGCATGCGATCGGCGCCAGTACCGTCGCCGAGTTCGTCGAGAGCGAGGCGCTGGGCGAACAGATGCGTGCGATCGGGGTGGACTACCTGCAGGGCTACGCGATCGCCAAGCCGATGCCGGTGGCCCAGCTCAAATCGTTCTGTACCGCGAAGCGCGAGGCCCTGCGCGAGCAGCGGACCGCGCGTTGCGCCAGTGCCGGGGTCCGCGCGGACCTGCTGGCTTCCGATTCGACCTGATCCGCGAGGCAGCGCCCGGGAGCGTCCGGCGGGAGACCGCCGGAGCCGGGCGCGCTCAGTCCTGCTGCAGCCGCAGCACCTTGTTCGGATTCATGCGATGAGCGGGATCGAGCGTGTCCTTGATGGCTCGCATCATCCGCATCTCGACTGCCGATTTGTAGCGCGCGGCTTCGTCACGGCGCAGGAGGCCGAGCCCGTGTTCGGCCGAGATGGACCCTCCTGCCGCCACCACCGCATCGTGGGTGATCCGGTTGATATCGGGT
>JAUIAI010000180.1 GCA_030425615.1 Gammaproteobacteria bacterium | reverse complement strand
TCGGCGGCTTCGCGGTGATTTCGCTCGCAAGGTCGTATCGATTCGGAAGAACGCTCACCGGTCGGGGCGGATTTCTGGAATCATGGTCTGTCCACAGGCTGCGAGACACGAGGGCCGAAGCATGAAGATCCACCAACCCCACGCCGAGCTCCCGACGCACACCGTTACCAATATGCCGCCGCATATCGGCGATCAGGACCTCTGGGCGTCGGACCGGGTGCTGCGCGAGACCGTGGAACGGGAGGGCGGCGCCCGCTTTACGGATGCAATTGCCGCGTTCGGCCCGATCGCCGGCGCTGTCGACACGTTCGATCTTGCAGATCAGGCGGACCGTCACCCACCGCAACTGCACGCCTTCGACCGATACGGCATGCGAATCGACCAGGTCGAGTTCCATCCGGCTTATCACGCGCTCATGGACATGGCCATCGGTCACGGCCTGCCCAACTTCGCGTGGCGTCACGAGGGACCGGGCGCTCAGGTCGCGCACTTCGCACTGAACTACCTGTTCAATCAGGCCGAAGGCGGCGTGATGTGCCCGATGTCCATGACGTACTCGGCCGTACCTGTGTTCCGGGGCAACCCGGGACTCGCAGACGACTGGCTGGAGCGCGTGCTTTCGACGGACTACGACCGGCGTGACATCCCGGCCGCGGAGAAGCGCGGCGCCACGATCGGCATGTTCATGACCGAAAAGCAGGGCGGCTCGGACGTGCGGGCGAACACGACGCGCGCCACGCTCTCCGAGGGTCCGGGCGGCCCGGGCAGCGCATACCGGCTCACCGGCCACAAGTTCTTCTGCTCCGCGCCCATGAGCGATGCGTTCCTGACCCTGGCACAGACCGATGCCGGCCTGTCGTGCTTTCTCGTGCCACGCTTCACGCCCGACGGCGGGCGAAACCGGCTCTTCCTGCAACGCCT
Source organism: Gammaproteobacteria bacterium (assembly GCA_030425615.1). Lineage (GTDB taxonomy): Bacteria > Pseudomonadota > Gammaproteobacteria > Burkholderiales > Burkholderiaceae_E > JAUIAI01. The sequence goes on along the minus strand of JAUIAI010000180.1, from coordinate 5,286 downwards.
CAAGGACAAGCTCGGGAACCGCTCCAATGCGTCCTCCGAGATCGAATACCACGACACCTGGTCGATGATGATCGGCAAGGAAGGCCGGGGCATTCGCACGATCATCGAGATGGTCCAGGCGAACCGCGTGTACTGCGGCGTGAGTTCGGCCGCGCTGATGCGCCAGGCCCTGGTTCGCGCCCTGTACCACTGCTCGCACCGCGACGCCTTCGGCGCGCGCCTCATCGAGCAGCCGCTGATGCGCAACGTGCTCGCGGATCTCGCCCTCGAAACAGAGGCCGCCACGGCGCTGGCCTTCCGGGTCACCCGCGCGCTCGACGAGGCGGCTCACGATCCGGCCGCCGCGGCACTCGCCCGGGTCGGTCCTGCGGTTGCGAAGTACTGGATCTGCAAACGCGCTCCGGTGCAGATCGGCGAAGCGCTCGAGTGCCACGGCGGTCCGGGCTACGTCGAGGAGTCCGTCATGCCGCGCCTGTACCGGGAGGCTCCGGTGAACAGTATCTGGGAGGGCTCCGGCAACATCATGTGTCTGGACGTGCTGCGCGCCATCGGCCGGGACCGGCATGCGGCGCCCGCGCTCATGACCGAACTCGAGGCGGCTCGCGGGGGCCACCCGCTGCTCGACCGGCGCATCGACGCGCTGGGTTCGGTCCTGGCCGGTCCGCCCGCGGATCTCGAGTCGCAGGCCCGACGTCTGACGGAGTGGCTGGCAGTGGCCTGGCAGGCGTCACTGCTGGTCAGGCATGCTCCCGAACCGGTCTCGGATGCGTTCTGCGCGTCGCGGCTCGGCAGCGAATGGCACGGCGCCTTCGGGACACTGCCGTCCGCAGGCGAACTGGCCGCGATCATCTCGCGGGCCTACCCCGTGTGACCCCTCGTGCTCTTTGAAGGACGGGGCCGCCGCCCGTCATGCGCAAGACGGGGCCGCAGCCGGCAGAGTTCAATCGGCGCGGTCTTCCGGCGCGAGCGGTTCGAGTTTTCCCAGTAGCGTCGGCAGCATCTCCGCCACTGTGGGATGCACCGGCAGCGCCTGGCGCATGATGCGATAGCTGGCGCCCGTTGCCATGAAGTTGGACAGGACCGCGATCACCTCGTCGCCGCCGAAACCGAACACCGTCGCCCCCAGGATCGCCTCGGAACTGCCGTCGACGATCACCCGGACCAGGCCCTCGGTCTCGCCCTCTTCCTTCGCGCGACTGAACCCGCTCATCGGAAGCGACGCCGACAGCACCGCCCGGCCTTCTTCGGCCAGGCCTCTCGCCTGTCGCATCGACAGTCCCACCCTCGCCAGGGGCGGGTCGATATACAGGGCGTAGGTCATGGGCCGCCGCCCGGCATCCGCCCATTGGTGAAGATCCGCGGCTTCGTCGATGGCCGCGAGCAGGATCTCGTGGTCGTGATAGCTGGTATGGGTGAACGCACCCCGCCCGTTGACGTCACCGAGCGCGGTGATGCCCGGAACGTTCGTGTTCAACCTCCCGTCGGTGACGATGTAGCCGCGCGCGTCGGTTTCGACGCCCACCCGGTCCAGGCGTAATCGTCCGGTATCGGGCTCGCGCCCCGTGGCCATGAGCACGTGGGATCCGCTGAATTCGCGACCATCCGCCAGCCGGACCCACGGTCCGTCGGCAGCCTCGCCGAGTTCCCGGATGTCGGCCCCGAGGACGAGCTCGATCCCCTCGTCACGCATGAGACGCGTAACACACTCCGAGACGTCGTCGTCCTCCTTCGATGCGAGCCGCTCCGATCGGTCCAGGATCGTGACCGAGGCGCCGAGACGGCGGAACATCTGTCCGAATTCGAGCCCGATGTAACTACCGCCGATGATCAACAGGTGTCGCGGGCACTCCGTGAGGGCCAGCAGTCCGGAGTTGTCCAGGATCGTGACCTCGTCGACACCGTCTATCGGCGGCACGGTCGCCCGCGCTCCGGTGTTCAGGTGCACCCGGGGGGCGCAGAGGCGTCGGCCCGCGACAACCACGACGAAGCCGTGGGTGTCGCGGCCCTCGAACGATGCCCATCCTTCGATGACCTCGAGACCCTCCGTCGAGGCGAGCCAGCGGGCCAGACCCTCTCGCGATTCGCGTACGGCGTCGCGCATCCGGTCCATCGCCGCCGCGAAATCCACGGTGACCTCGCCCGTCGCGACGCCGAACTCGGCGGCACGACGGGCCAGATGCGCGACGCGCGCGGACTTGCGCAGGGTCTTCGTGGGCGTGCACCCGTCATTGACGCACGTGCCTCCAAGCAGGTCGCCTTCGATCAGCGCGACGCGCCGCCCCCTTCCGGCCAGGGCCACGGCCAGGGACGGGCCCGCCTGACCGGCGCCGATCACGACGCTGTCGAAATACTCCATCGTGGCTCCTCTCGCACGCTCGAAACCCGGCCGATGCGGACCGGACCTGACTCGACGCTCTTCGCGAGCGCAGCAAGGAGCGGGCCCGTCCAGGGCCGGGCGCGGTTCGGTGTATGCTGCCTGCGCCTCCCTGCCCGCCGGTTACCGCCATGTCCTCGCTGCTCGACGATCTCATCGGCCTGCTCACCCTCGAGCGGCTGGACACCAATCTGTTCCGCGGCCAGAGCCTTGACATCGGCACCACGCGGGTATTCGGCGGCCAGGTGCTCGGCCAGTCGCTGGCGGCCGCCAACGTCACGGTGGAAGACGGCGTCGTTCACTCGATGCATGCCTACTTCCTGCGCGCCGGAGACCACACGGCGCCGATCATCTACGAGGTGGATCGCCAACGCGACGGCCGCACGTATTCGAGCCGGCGCGTGGTGGCCATTCAGCACGGCCGGCCCATCCTGAACATGGCCGCGTCCTTCCAGCGTCCCGAGCAGGGCCTCAGTCACCAGTCGGAAATGCCGCAGGTCCCGGACCCGGAAACGCTCAAGGACATCGGCGAGTACCGGCGCGAGTACCTCGAGCGCATGGGTGAATCCCGGATTCCGCGTTTCGCGCAACTCGAGCGTCCGTTCGAGTTCCGCCCCGTCGACGCACCGCCGATACTCGATCGCACACGGCGCGGGCCGCGGACCCAGATGTGGTTCAAGACCGTTGAGCCGCTGCCGGACGATGCCAATCTGCATCGCAACATGCTCGCCTACGTCTCGGACTATTCGTTCATCAGCGTGGCCACCCGCCCGCACGGTGACGAGTTCGGGGCGGCCGGCCCGCAGCTGGCCAGCCTCGATCACGCGATCTGGTTCCAGCGCCCCTTCCGCATGGATGAGTGGCTGCTCTACGACATCGAGAGCCCGAGCGCCACGGACGGGCGCGGGCTGGTACAGGGCCGCATCTACCGTCGTGACGGCACGCTGGTCGCGGTGGTGGCGCAGGAAGGTGTGATGCGGGTGTTCCGGCCGGCCTGACGGCCGGCGCCAAAGATCGAACACGGCACACCCTCCCGCCATGATTGCGCGACCCGGCGGCAAGGTGGCCCGATAGTCTGTCCGCAGACTCCGCACCGTCGTGCCATCCGCCCGACGGGGTGAGGCCTGCCCGATGCAACTCGATCCAGTGACCTTCCTCTTCGCGCTTTCGATCTTCGGCGCCGTCATGGCGGCGCTGGCGTTCGCATTCGCACGCACCGTCGGGCCGCAGAACACCGGCCTCGAACGCTGGGGCCTGTGCATGGGCATCGTGGCCCTGATCTTCCTGCTCTATTCGCAGCGCCCGGTGCTGCCGGCATGGGCAAGCGACACCTTACCGAACCTCCTCGTGTTCCCGCTTCCGGTCATCGCCGCCCAGGCGTACTCGCGCCTGTTCTCCGTCAGAATCGGACAGCGTCTGCCGATCGTCACGGCGGTGATCGGCGCCCTCGCCTACCTGGGGGCCATGCTTGCGGACCTCCGTCCCCTGGCGCTCGCGATCGTCTCGCTCTACTGCGCACTCATGCTCGGGCGCGTGGTCGTCGTCATCATGCGTGAGGCCGACTGGCGTCACGACCGCTCGAGCTGGATGTCGATCTTCACACTGGGCAGTGCCGCCGCCGCCTTCGCCCTGCGTTCCCTGTCCGTGCTGCGCGCAGCGCCGACTTCGGCCAATGGCTACACGGATGCCAACAGCCTGAACTTCATGCTCATGGCCGTCTGCCTCTCGGTCATCGGCGCCTCGCTGGGATTCTTCCTGATGGCCAACGAGCGTCTGCGGCGGGAACTCGTCGAGCAGGCGAGACGAGACGGCCTGACGGGCCTGCTCAGCCGGAACGGCTTCATGCAGTGTACTGCCCACACCCCGCCCGTCGCCGGCAGGGCGTCCCACGCCGTGGTGATGGTCGACCTCGACCACTTCAAACGCATCAACGACACGCACGGCCACGCGGCAGGTGACGCCGTGCTGCGCGAAGTCGCGAAGCGACTCCTGGGCGCCACGCGCGAGCGCGACCTGGTGGCCCGCTACGGCGGCGAGGAATTCTGCCTGCTGCTGCACGACTGCGACCCCGAACAGGCCGCATCACTGAGCCGACGACTGATCAGCGCGATCTCCGAATCCCCGATCGCCCTGCCCAGCGGAGATCGGCTCACGGTCACCGCCTCGGCCGGCGTGGCGAGCGCTCTGGCCTGTCCGTCGGCCCCGACCGCAGGCACGAACTGGCTCGAGCGCACGCTGGACATCGCCGATCGCGCGCTCTACGCGGCGAAAGCCGCCGGCCGGAACCGGGTAGAGACCGCGGCCGGTCTCTCCTGAGTCGAAACCGGTGTCAACGGGCCAGGGCCTGGTCCAGATCGCCGATCAGGTCCTCGACCGCCTCGATACCCACCGAAAGCCTGAGCAGATCGTCGGGGCACGGGCTGTCGGGCCCCTCGATGCTGGCGCGGTGTTCGACCAGGCTCTCCGTGGAACCGAGGGACGTGGCCTGACGCCAGACCCGGAGCCGGGAGGCCGCCGCGCGAGCCGCCTCCGCCCCGGCGGCCACCCGTATCGACAGCATGGCTCCGAAGCCGCCACGCATCTGGGCCGCCGCGATGGCATGGCCGGGATGGCTTTCGAGGCCCGGGTACAGCACCTGGGTCACGCGGTCGTCGTTCGCGAAGTGACGCGCGATGCGGAGCGCGGAAGCCGAGGCATGCCGCACCCGGAGGTGCAGCGTGCGCATGCCGCGCGCCAGCAGCCAGGCCTCCAGGCCTCCCGCCACTGCGCCGGCCTGGCCACGCTCGGCCGCCACCCGGAAGAAGAAGGCATCCTCGCGCGCGCAGACGACCGCGCCCGCGAGCAGGTCGCCATGGCCTCCCAGGTACTTGGTGGCCGAGTGCATGACCAGATCCGCCCCCAGCGCGATGGGG
>JAUIAI010000179.1 GCA_030425615.1 Gammaproteobacteria bacterium | reverse complement strand
CCTGCTGGCCAATGACATGGTCCGGATGGTCGATGAAGTACTGATTGATCTGGTGCGTCGCCTGCGCTGGGCCCTGTGAGTTCTCGACTCGTTGCAGGGTGACTTCACCCGTGCGGGTCCAGCTCGTATCCGACGAGGTTTCCCCCTCGCCCAGCTTCTGCAAGAAGATGACGTCCGTTACGACGTCCGTGCCGGCGTTTGCTCGGAAGGCGGTCTCTGGCAGCCGGAATGCGCCCACCAGCCGGGTCCGCTGCGCGAGCCACTCCCGGGCCGGCGACACGCCGGCATCCATGAGGTAGCGGGACACCACCATGCCCAGCATGCCGCCAGGCCGCAACTTCTCCACTGACTTGGCGAAGAAGAAGTTGTGGATCGAGAAGCTGCTGATGTCCTTGTGGTTCGGATCGAAGAGCGTCTGGCTACCAAACGGCGGGTTGCCGATTGCCACATCGAACACGCCGTTGGGCAACTCGGCCTGCTGAAACCCCTTCGGCCCGTCGATGCGCGCGCGCTGGTAGAGCTGTCGCGCGATCCGGGCCGTGATGTCGTCGAGTTCGACCCCGTAGAGCTGCGACCGGCGCCGCATGTCCTTGGGCATGCGGCCGAAGAAGTTGCCCGTACCCATGGCGGGCTCGAGAACCCGCCCGGAGATGAAGCCGGCCCGCCCGATGCCCTGCCAGATCGCATCGACGATCGGCATGCTGGTGTAGTGGGCGTCCAACTGCGATCGCCTGGCCGCGGCGAACTCATCCGCGGTCAGTAGCGCCTCGAGGTCCTGCCGGCGCTTGGACCACACCGGCTGATTCGAGTTGAAGACTTCCTTGATGCCACCCCAGCCGACGTAGGCTGCCAGTGCCTTCTGCTCCGCGACCGTGGCCTTGCGCCCGGTCGCTTCGAGGTCTTTCAGGAGGCGGATGGCCTCGAGGTTGCCGCGGAACTTCGCGACTTTCCCGCCGGCACCCACCTCGTCGGTGTCTTCGATGAAATGGTCGCTGGCCGGGTCATCGACGCCGGCGGCCGCGCGCGGCGTGTCGCGGCCAAGATCTGGCTCTACGCCACTCCCGGCGGCTTCAGGCTCACCCCGAACATCTCCATCAGCTCGTGGCGGGCCAGATGCTGGTTCTGCTTGCCGTGCTGGGCGATCACCTCCCGCTCCCGTTCGGCCTGCGCCTTGATCTGCTGCACCGCCGTCCCGTCGTCCATCATCGCCTTGACGTGATTCGGGTACGTCTGCAGCCACCGGTCGGCGACTTCTCGTTCGCGAGGCCCGAGCCCGTCCACTGCCGCCTCGAGCTCGTCGCGCCACTGCGGGTTGCTCTTGCTCATCTGGTGATCCTGGTGCGTTGACTGCCGTATTGTCGCCGGAAACGGCCTCTTTCACGGGCGTTTGCCGGCCCATCGCCTCTTCACGGCGCCGCATGTCGCTCAGTTGATCAGGCCCCGGGGCGAGCGGCCGCTTGGTGTTTCCGGAGTCGAGCCACGACTTGAACTCGTCCGTGCTCATCCTGGTGAGCGCTTGCAGGCCCTTCCAACCCTTCTCGTAGTTGGCCAGGTACGCCTTACGCGCATCGCCCGCGCTCTTGTAGCCGAGCAGAACCTTGTGCTCGTCGAACTTCCCTGTCTTCGGGTGCACCTGGTCCACGACATAGACCGGCCCACGGTAATCACTGGCCAGCCCCGGCTTGACGAACACGTCGACGTGATCGCCATCCGCACCCAGAGATCCCCGCACGTACCCGTAGTGGGCGTACAGCTTGGTGCGCCATTCGCGCCCGCCGTCGTCGCGACCCCGCCGCTCGGAGCCCGCCGGATTCTCGATGCTGATCGGCAAACCGGCCACGGCAATGCGGCCAACCTTGTAGTTGCCGGCTTTCTTCTGGGCTTCGGTAGGCTCGGGGAGATCGTTGGTCGGACTGGTAGCCGCCTGGTGGGCTGCCGTGTCTACCGTAGCCCCCCCGGCCCCTGCACTCATGGCAGGCAGTGGGGCCGGTTGCGGACTATTCGGGCTCTGATTCCGCCCCGTGACTGCCGCACGGTTTGGTGGCCCTGCCGTGGTGTTAATCGAAGTCGCGGCGGCCCCGGTCGTTTCGACCTGCGGCGGGGCCGGTCTCCGCTGCGCCGTGATTCGATCCGTGGCCGCAGGCTCACGGTTCGCAGCGCTCGCTCGCTGAGGTAGTGGTGAAGATAGTACCCGGCCGCGGTCGTCAACGACCTCCCAGTCCACCTGCTGCGCCTGCTGCCGAACGGCAGGCAGACCCGGTTTTCCGAGTGCCGTGGCCAATTGGCTGGCGAGCGAGTCTTTCTCCGTGGGCCGGGTATCTCGTACGGACTCGGAAGCCGCCCGGTTGGCATCCGGCAGGTCCCGGTACTGCTGCTCGCCCTGCACGGCGAACGTGTACAGCCCGTCTGGCAACTGAACGGGTTTCGCCTTGACGCTGGTCCCGCTGGTGCGCCGGCGCGCCGCCAGCTCCTGATTCGACTCGGCCAGCGACTGCCAGGTGCCGCGGTCGCCGTACCAGATGGCTTCCCGCGCTTCCTTGTCGAGGCGGGCCTGCTCGGCGGCAATGTCCGGGATCTCCACCGGCGCCGGCGGCGCGGGAGGCTCCACCGCAGGTTCTTGCCCGTCCAGGTAGACCCGCTCGTACTGCTTGCGAAGCGCGGCCCGTTGGTTCACGGGGATGTAGCGCCAGGCCCTGTTGCCAACCGTCTCCTGCATGCCGGCCAGTCGCGCGAGGCGGCGCCGATCGGTAGGCGTGAGACCGCTCGCACCTCCATCGAACCACACGCCGTCATCGGTCGCCGGGTCGTACTCGGCCGCCCGCGCCGGCTGGGGTGTTGGGGGTCCGGCCGGCGCGGCCCCCGCATCCGTCGTTGGAATGTCCGCTGGCCGACCGGCATCGGCCGCACCCTCTGCATCCACGCCCCCGCCGGGGCGCGTCCCGTTGGCCGATTCGGGTTTGCCGGCCTGGTCCTGCGCGGACATCGGGGCTTCGCCCCGCGACGGAAACAGCGATTCACCCAGAGGCTTGTCTGGCTGATCGCTTCTACGAGGAGCCAATGCCGCGGCACCGGCCCCCAACCCTGCTCCGGCCACGCCCTCGAGCGCAGCCTGACCCACCACGCCTTGCATCAGCGGGGTGTCGAATCCTTCGTTGTAGGTGGCCTGATTGCCGGCCAAGCGCTCGGCGCCGCCCTGGCTGGCCTCAGTCAGACCTTCGGCCAACGCCGAGGCGAGTGTCTGCCGCGTGCGCGACATGGTCGCAGACGCGCGCGATAGCGGACCCGCGATCGCCCCCTCGACGCCCGACGATCCGGCCAGCGCCCCGAGCCCCACGTTCATCAGAATCGCGCCGGCATTCCTGCCCAGGTACTCCTGCGCAGCATCCGCGCGCGCCCGGGCGTCGGCCTCCGGCAATCCGGCACCGACGAGCTCCTGATAGACCTGGTCGTAGATCTGACTTTTGGCCGCGCCCGCGCCCTGCGCTGCGCCAACCACCGCGCCAGCCAGCCGCGGCGTCAGGGCGCTCGCGGCCTGCGCGGCCCGGGTGCCATTCAGGCCCACGACGGCCGGGCCAGCGGCGCCGCTGGTGAACAGCGTCGCCAGGATCGAGGGCAGCGTCGTGCCCAGGGCGTTTACGATGGTATCCACCGGCGCGTCGGTCACGTGACCCAGGTACGCGCCCACCTGATCGAGCGTGGACCCAGACTGCTCGGCTTCCTGAATGATGCGGGCCCGGGCCTGCAACTCCTGCTGTCGCGCAGGCGAGTAGCCCTGTTCCTGCCAAGAGCGGAAGTCTCCGAGTGACTGCGAGACCGGGTTGCCGGCGCCGAATATGTCAGACAGCAACTTGACGCCGGTCGTGATTCCGGTCGTCGCCGCAATCGCGGTGTCGCCCATCGACCTGAGAAGGCCCGGGTCTTCGGCAGGCGGATCGATACCGAAACTGTTCGCCGGACCGAATCCGTTCGCCTGAAGCTCTTCGAGCGTCAACGGAACCGGATCGCCCTGTGCGCGTTCCGGGTTGAAATCGAGGAGTTCCGCAAGCTTTGAGACGCGCTGACTCATAGTCGATTCGGCATGAGAGATTCTGGCGTCTGCGTCGACGGTAACGTCGCATCGCCCGGTGTCACGGCAGCCGGCGGAGCCAGCGGACTCTCGGGAATCCCGGGTGCGCGTCTATCGCGTGGATTCGGGACCGAACGCTGCGCGGGCGGAACATCTGCACGCTCGGTGTAGGCACGCACCGGGACCATCCGTCCGGATGGAAGCCGGACGACCAAGTAGTCGCCCATGCGCTCGACTTTCCCTGCGATGACCTCTTGGGAAGCCATCCGCGCCTCTTCCGGCGTGAGGCGAACGCCGGCTTGCAACGCGTTGGTATGCAGCGTGAGCATGAGGCTGAACGCCTCGCTGGTCTGTTGTTCGAGCGCCTGACGCTCCGTTCCTTCTGTCACGATTGCATCGTCGATGCCGGTCAACTGGCGGGCCAGCGCATCGATCGCCTTGTAATCGTCGCGCCGATCCTTGTCGGAGTAGTCGATCGGCGCCCGGCCGGTCTCCTTCGCGCGCCGAGCCGATTCGTCGGCCCGCTTGATCTCGGCCTCGGCTTGCCGGCGCAGCGCATTGCGGCTGGCCGCCAGCGCATCCGACGCCCGAATGCTGGCGTTGGCCTGGCGCTCGGCCAGCGCATCCTTGCGGGCGTTGCGCTGCGCTTCCGTGCCGGCCTTGGCCAGCTCGAGCGCCCGATCGCTGAGGTTGAACCGCTCCATGGCGATGTTTCGGATGACCGTGCGCTGCCCGCCGCGGTTGACCACGATATCCGCCGTGGGAATCGCCCCGATGCCGGGCAACTCCATGTTGTATCGGCTCTGGACCTCGATGGTGTCTCCGTCACCCAGCCGATCACCGCCCATCTCGTTGTAGATCGCCTTGGCCACTTCGCCATCCTGGCCGCGCATGATCGCGTCGTACAGCCGGTCCGTACCCTCCTTCTGCTGCTGACGCACCCAGGTTTCCAACTGAGCGGCATCGGTGAACTTGCCTTGTGCCCGTAGCTCGTTGGCCACACGCTTGGCCGATGACACCGGCGTGTTCATCTGAGCCGCCCGGGAGTCGGCGAGCGCTTTGGAGGCGAACATCTGCCCATCCACCGAGAACGCCCGGCGCGGCTGCTGCTCGGCGCCCGGCGCGGGATCCCCTCTCAGGTCCGCGATGGCCGCGTTCATGTCCGAGACCATGCTCGCTGCTCGCGGATCGGTGGAGAACGTGTTTCCACTATCCGCTGCCTGCACCTGCGTGCCCGCTTGGGCTTGACGCGGCCGCGCCGCATCGCGCAGCGACTGGCGATCGCTCGCGTCTTGCTCGGCCTGGCGCAACTCCAGCTCGCGCATCCGGCGCGTGAGCTCGCGGTCTTGCTTGGCCTCCTGCTCCAACTGATTGCGACGCCTGGACTCGTAGAGCGAGTCGATGAGCGAGAAGCCGGTGTTGAAACCTCGAGAGAATTCTCCTGCCATGACGGCTCCCGCCTTCAGACGGGCGAGAACGCTCGAACAGCGCCGCCCAGAATGGTTCCGACGATGTCCCGCTTGTTGGCCGATCTCTCGGACTGCACGGCACGGTCGGCCGCATCGACCGCGGCATAGTTCGTCGCCGGCCGCTGGATGTTGTCGAGGTAGTTGTCGCCGATCGCCATTTGCGTGGCGAGATCGGTCCGGGCCTGGTCCGACGACTGGCCGGCCATCTGGGCCCGAGCCTGCTGCAGCGCCGCCGCGGCGTTGTTGGCCGTGATGCCCTGCCCGGCGATCTGCCCGCCGCGCGCAGCGGCCGTGGCAAGGCGCTCGAACCCGATCTGATCGGCCAGCGTGCGCGCCTGAGTACCGGCCGCGCCGGCAGCCGCCGCCTTGCGCAACATGAGATCCCGAGCACTGGCCAGCGCCTGGCCCGGAGCATTGGCGACCCCACGACGCGCCATCTCACGGGAAAGCTCGGCCTGCGCGTTGCCGAACTGGGTCCCGATGTCTGCACGGGCCTGTGCCGCCATGCGGTCGGCATTGCCTTTGGTGCTGTAGTTCAGCGCATCCGCGGCCAGACGGGAATCGACCGGCCGGAAGTTCACGCCGTAGTCGCGAACCATCGTCTCCCCGAGCCCGGCCGTGCGGTCTGCGAGCCCACCGACGGCCTGCCCGGCATTGGAAAGCGCTTGCTGGG
>JAUIAI010000178.1 GCA_030425615.1 Gammaproteobacteria bacterium | reverse complement strand
AACGTCGAAGGCCCGTGCATGTTCGTCACTTAAGTTTTCCGATCGGCTGTCACCATCAATCCCATTCGAGAAAACTCGCCGAAGCGGAGGTCCCGATGCTGGACCGACTGACCCGGACACTCAATCACCATGCGCAGGCACTGCAGCTGCGTTCCGAGCGCCAACAGGTGCTCACGAACAATATCGCCAACGCCGACACCCCCGGCTATCTCGCTCGGGACTTCGATTTCGGCGACGCGATGAAGCAGGCCATGGGCACTGCCCGTCGCGCCGACGGCGCGCGCCTCGTTTCCACGGACAACCGCCACTTCGGCGGTTCGGTGCGCGGAGCCGACGGCTCTCAGACCCTCACCACGCTCAAGTACCGGGCGCCGGACCAGGCCGCCATCGACGGCAACAGCGTGGACATCGACCGCGAGCGGGCCAATTTCGCGGACAACGCGCTGCGCTACGAAGCGTCGCTCAGGTTCATTAACGGCAACGTCAAGAAGATCTTGAGCGCCATTCGCGGCGAATGACGGAGAGCGGGGATGTCACTTAACAAGATATTCGAGATTTCTGCCAGCGCGATGCGTGCGCAGAGCCAGCGTCTGAACGTGGTCGCCTCGAACCTGGCGAACGCCGATGCGGTGGCCGGACCCGATGGGGAGGCATACAAGGCGCGGCAGGTCGTCTTTCAGGCGCTCGCTCCGCAGAACGAGCCGGGCGGTGTCCGCGTCAAGGACGTGGTCGAGGTCGAGACACCCGGACGCAGGGTGTTCAATCCGGCCCATCCGCTGGCTGACGAGGCTGGCTTCGTGACGCACAGCAACGTCAACGTGATCGAGGAGATGGTCAACATGATCTCCGCATCGCGGGCCTACCAGAACAACGCCGAAATCATGAACACGACCCAGCAGCTGATGCTCAAGACGCTGCAACTCGGTCAGTAGTCGCGGACAAGGCAAGAGAGAACACGATGGCGACCACGATCAATCCCCTGTCGGGGCAGAACACCACCCGGCCGGGCGCGACATCTGCGGGCGGACCCTCGGGCGATGTCGCCAGCTTCGAGCAGATCCTGCAGGCCAGTGCCGTCGCGTCCCGGGAGAACGTCGCCGGCACGGAAGCCGTTGGCACGCTCGGCGCCGACAACGATGCGACCGAGGACCGCTTCCTCGCGCTGCTGGTGGCGCAGATGCGCAATCAGGATCCGCTCAACCCGCTCGAGAACGCGGAGGTCACGACCCAGCTCGCGCAGATCAATACCGTGCGTGGGATCGAGGACCTCGGCAAGACGATGAGCGAACTGCTGTCACGGTTCGATCAGAACGGGCCGGTGGCGTCTGCGAATCTGATCGACCGGCAGGTCCTGGTGCCCTCGAGCAGCGTGTTCGTCACGGACCAGGACATGAGCCCGGTCACGGCGGCCGCCGAGCTGGACGCGCCGGCTGACGCCCTGGTGGCCGATGTCTATGACAGCGGCGGACAGGTGATCCGCAGACTGGACCTCGGCGCGCACGGCCCGGGTCTCGTGAGTTTCGAATGGGACGGGCGTGACGGCGACGGCGAATGGGCCGCCGAAGGACGCTACGGCCTGAGGGTTCGCGCGTTGAGCGCCGACGGTGAGAGCAATCCGCCGACGTCGGTCGCCCAGCGCGTGATGGGCATCGAGCGGGGGAGCGATGGTCTGAAACTGCGCCTGGAAGGTGGCGCGAGTGTGCCCGAATCATCTGTTCGGGCCATTTTCTGAAGACTTTTTCGTCTGGAGCGATAGCAAGATGGGATTTCAACACGGACTCAGCGGCCTGAATGCGGCCGCCCGCAACCTGGACGTGATCGGGCACAACGTCTCGAACGCGAACACGGTGGGTACCAAGACGACGCGCGTGGAGTTCGCGGACACGTATGCGAGCGCCGGCGCCAGTTCGACCTTCACCGGTCTCGGGGTGGCGGTCCAGGACGTCAATCAGCAGTTCTCGCAGGGCGATCTGACCTCGACCAACAATCCGCTGGACATGGCGGTGAACGGCTCGGGGTTCTTCCGGATCGAGGCGCCCACCGGCGAGATCTCCTACACGCGCAACGGTCAGTTCAAGCTGGACCGGGAAGGGTATGTGGTGACCTCTCAGGGGGCCCGCCTCACCGGCTTCCCGGCGGACGGAAACGGGCGTATCCAGCAGGGCGTGGCCGGCGCCCTCAATCTGGACCGGGCCAACCTGAGCCCGTCCATGACGACCTCGGTGGACGCGGAACTGAATCTCGACTCGCGCGAGGCCGCGCCCGGCGTGGCCTTCGATCCGGCCGACGCCACGAGCTTCAATGCGGCGACTTCGATCAAGGTTTTCGACGAACAGGGCCGGGACACCACGGTGGCGCTCTACTTCCAGAAGACCGCGAACAACTCGTGGGACATCTATGCGACCTCGGACGGCACTCAGATCGGGGCCGGCGCCGTCGGCCAGCTCGCCTTCGACAATGCCGGCGCGGTGGACCAGGGCGTCACGCCGATGCCCTTCACCGTGGCGGTTCCCACCGCCTCGGGCGGCACCGTGACCGTCGATGTCGACATGGGCAACGTCACCCAGTACGGCTCGATCTTCGGTGTGACCGCGCTGAATCAGGACGGCTACACGACCGGTCAGATGGTGGGCTTCTCGATCGCCAAAGACGGCACCATCATGGCCCGCTACACGAACGGCGAAACCCGGGCCCAGGGCCAGATCGCACTCGCCAACTTCGCGAACTCGCAGGGTCTGGCGGCCATGGGCAACAACCAATGGACCGAGACCGCCGAGTCCGGGGCGCCGCTGGTCGGGGCGCCGGGAAGTGCCGGCATGGGAGCGATCCAGTCCGGTGCGCTCGAGCAGAGCAACGTGGATCTCACCGGGGAGCTCGTGTCGATGATCATGGCCCAGCGCTCGTACCAGGCCAACGCCCAGACCATCCGCACGCAGGACCAGATCCTGCAGACCATCGTCAACATCCGCTGATGACCGGATCTGAGCGGGCAATCGGAGACCGCGCATGGACAAGCTGATCTACCAGGCGATGACCGGTGCCAAGGCGCTGGAGCAGCGTCAGCACACGCTGGCGAACAATCTCGCCAACGCCGGCACCGACGGTTTCAGGGCAGACCTGGCCACGTTCCGGGCCGTGCCGGTCCGCGCCGAGGGGACCGCCACCACCCGGGTCTTCAGCCTCGAGGCCACCAGTGGATTCGATGCGGCCACCGGCCCGCTGCGTCACACGGACAGCCCGTTCGACATGGCCATCCGGGGCGAGGGGTGGTTCGCCGTGCAGACGCCGGAAGGTGCCGAGCGATACACGCGCAACGGCGCTTTCACGGCCGGCGCCGACGGCACGCTGCAGACGTTGACCGGGATGCCGGTGGTGGGTGACGGCGGGCCGATCGCGATCCCCGAGAACGCCCGGATGCACGTGGGCTCGGACGGCACGATCAGTGCCCAGGTGGGGAACCAGCCGCCGGTGCAGATCGGCCGACTCAAGCTGGTGAACCCGCCCAAGGAAGATCTGGTGAAACTCGGCAACGGACTCGTGGGGCTCAGGGACGACGGTATCGCGCCCGCCGACGAGAACGTGGCGATGGTGCAGGGCTCTCTCGAGGGCAGCAACGTCAACGTCGTCGAGTCGATGATCGGCATGATCGCGCTCTCGCGCCAGTTCGAAATGCAGATGCGCATGCTGCAGAACGCCGAATCGAACGACGCCCGGGCCACGGCCGTGCTCTCGCTCAACGGCTGAGGCCGGCGGGCACCACGGCCTCGGCCGAGACGCCCCCTGAACAGGAGAAAACCGCATGTTCCGCTCGCTCTGGATCGCCAAGACGGGGCTCGACGCCCAGCAGGTGCAGCTCGACGCGATCTCGCACAATCTGGCCAATGTGGCCACGAACGGGTTCAAGCGCTCGCACGCGCAGTTCGAGGATCTTCTCTACCAGAATCTTCGCCAGGCCGGCGGCCTCGCCACGGCCCAGACCCAGCTGCCCACGGGGCTGCAACTCGGCACGGGCGTACGGCCGGTGGCCACGAACCGCATCTTCACGCAGGGTACGCTTCAGCAGACCGGTAACGAGCTGGATCTAGCGATCGACGGGCGTGGCTTCTTCACCGTGCAGATGCCCGACGGCACGGTGGGTTACACCCGGGACGGTTCGTTTCGGATGGACGCGCAGGGACAGCTCGTGACGCCCAACGGCACGCCGCTCGCCCCGCCCATCACTTTGCCGCCCAATACCCAGAGCATCACCGTGGGCCGCGACGGCATCGTGTCCGTGAAGGTGCTCGGCCAGCCCGCACCGGTGCAGGTGGGGCAGGTGCAGCTCGCCACGTTCCTGAATCCGGCGGGTCTGGACCCACGCGGGCAGAACATCTTCATGGAAACCGCCGCGTCCGGAGCGCCGAACATCGCCACACCGGGTCTGAACGGCACGGGACTCATCAACCAGGGCTACGTCGAGAGCTCCAACGTCAACGTCGTCGAGGAGCTGGTCGCCATGATCCAGACGCAGCGCGCCTACGAGGTCAATTCCCGTGCGATCTCCACCAGCGACCAGATGCTCGCGCGGCTGAGCCAGATCTGAGGACCTCCGTCATGAAAGCGTGTTCCATGGGGGTCCGGCTCTCACTGGTGCTGACCCTCGCGCTGGTCGCTGCAGGCTGCACGGTGACCCGCCCGGCGGTACATGTGGCCACGCCCACCACCGTCACCCCGCCGGAGGCGCCGGCAGCGGAACCGCAGACCCGCACGGCCGGTGCGATCTTCTCGGATTCCACCTGGCGCCCCCTGTTCGAGGACCGGCGCGCCCGTCATCCGGGCGACGTCCTGACCGTCAACATCGCCGAGAACACTTCGGCCAGCCAGAACACGTCCAGCCAGATCGACAGGCGTGGCACGTTCGAGGGCGGCATCACCGCCTTGCCGTTCACCTCCGCCTACAGCCTGGCACGTGCCAATTTCGAGGGCAGCACGTCCAATTCGTTCGAAGGGTCCGGGGCGAACGAGAGCGACAACCTCTTCAAGGGCAGCATCACGGTGACGGTGATCGAGGTGCTGAGCAACGGCAACATGAAGGTTTCCGGCGAGAAGCAGATCGGGCTGAACGGCAGCGTCGACGTCCTGCGCTTCTCGGGTGTGGTGACGCCGCGCTCCATCCAGCCCGACAACTCGGTCGTGTCCACTCAGATCGCCGATGCCCGGCTGGAGTTCACCGGCCGCGGGCCGGTTCACGAGTCGCTGGTCATGGGCTGGCTCTCACGCTTCTTCCTCAGTTTCCTGCCTCTCTGAGTCCGATCATGTCCTGGCTGACCGTCCTCCGGCTTCCCGCCCCCCGTATCCCGGCAGACCGCCAGATCCTCGCGTGGCTTGCACGCCTGTTGCTGGCGGCCCTGCTGCTCGGCGTCATGACACCGGCGCACGCGGACCGCATCAAGGAAATCGCCAACATCCAGGGTGTGCGCTCGAATCAGCTCATCGGCTACGGCATCGTCGTGGGTCTGGACGGCAGCGGCGACCAGACCACACAGGCGCCGTTCACCGCCCAGAGCGTGCAGTCCATGCTGGCCCAGATGGGCGTGCAACTGCCGCCCGGCGTCTCGCCCCAGCTCAAGAACACGGCGGCCGTGATGCTCACGGCCACGCTGCCGGCCTACGCCCGCCCCGGGCAGGCGATCGACGTCACCGTTTCGTCGCTGGGCAATGCCAAGAGCCTCCGGGGCGGCACGTTGCTGCTCACGCCGCTCAGGGGGGCGGACGGCCAGGTCTATGCCATGGCGCAGGGCAACGTCGTCGTGGGCGGCGCGGGCGCGGGCGCCGCGGGCAGCTCCGTACAGATCAACCACCTGAGCGCGGGCCGCGTGCCCGGCGGCGCCACCGTTGAGCGCTCGGTGAGCAACGACGTGCTGGGGGGCGATGCGGTGCACCTGGAGCTGATGGAGACCGATTTCTCCACGGCCAAGGCGGTCGTCGATGCCATCAACGCTGACGTGCGCACTCCGGAGGGATTCCCGGTGGCCGAGGCGCTCGACGCGCGGGTCATCAGGCTCGAACTTCCCACGGATCCTAGCCGCCGGGTGGCCTTTCTGGCCCGGATCGAGAACCTGGAGGTCGCCTCGATCCGGCCGCCAAGCCGTTCAATCAGGTTGCGGGTGATCATCAAACCCAGTCCGGTTCCGCCATAGCGCCGGGTCGAGGTCATATCCGCTTGCATAAAGGGCTCGAACAATCTGGC
>JAUIAI010000177.1 GCA_030425615.1 Gammaproteobacteria bacterium | reverse complement strand
CGGCCTGGGCGCCACCGCCAGTCGGCTCGGCGCGCCCGACCTGGGATTGCTCACGCAGACCGAGATGGCCGATCAGGCCCGTGCCATGGTCCGGGCCACCGCGCTGCCGGTCGTCGCGGATGCGGACACCGGCTACGGCGGCCCCCTGAACATGCGCCGCACCGTTCACGAGTATCTGCAGGCCGGCGTGGCCGCGATGCACATCGAGGACCAGGCCAGCCCCAAGCAATGCGGCCAACTCGCCGGCGTGCGCCTGGTGGCGCGTGACGAGGCTGCGCTGCGCCTGAAGGCGGCGATCGACGCGCGTGACCAGACCGGCGGGGACGTGGTGATCATCGGCCGCACGGACGCCCTGCAGCCCGAAGGGCTGGAGGCCGCGATCGCGCGCGCCCGGGCCTACCGCGACGCGGGCGTCGATCTCCTGTTCGTCGACGGCGTGCGCACCCGTGCCGAGGTCGAGGGCATCGCGCGCGGACTGGAGGGCCCGAAAGTCGTCTCGATCGTGGACGGGACGGACGCGGCCCGTCTGACCCGTGACGAGATCCGGCAGATGGGCTTCGCCATGGTGCTCTACCCGTTGACCGTGATGCTCGCGGCCATGCGCGCCAGCCGCGAGGCGCTCTCGCGGCTGCGCGAATCCGGCCTCACGGCCGGCCCCGACACGGACTACGGTTATGCGGACTACGCGGCTGTGGTCGGTCTGCCCGAACACCAGCGCTTCGCGCACGATCACGAGACCTGAGCTGCCTGACCGACGACTCAGTCGCGGTCGTCGTGATCTTCGTGACCGCCGACCTCCAGCACCAGGCTCTGCAGGCCGCTCCAGCTCAGGAGCCCCTGCGGCGACTGACGCCATTCCCAGGCGCCGTAGCCGAGTACCGCGATCACCATCAGCGCCGCGAGCCAGCGCCGGTTGTTCGCCACGAGATCCGCTCCGCGTCCGGGCACCCGCCCGTCCACCATCTGCCATGGCAGGTTGCGTCGCAGGTTGAGGCTCATCACGAGCACGGCAGCCAGGTGCACCAGGACCAGCGCGAGCATGCCGTTGCCGATCACTTCGTGCAGTTCCTCGAACAGTTCGAAACCGAGCGCGTCGTCCCATTCGTGGAAGGTTGCATACCCGGTCAGCACCTGGGGGACGGTGGCCAGCAGCAGCAGGACGATCGAACCGCCCACCAGGAGCGGCAGCGCACCGCGCCAGGGCAGCGCGCGCGGGTCGCGCACCCGTGCCAGTCCGCGCAACCAGGCAGGAAAACCACGGACCCGCCGCCACATCAGGGACAGACGGGCCTGCTTCGGGCCGAACAGCCCGTAGACCAGCCGGAACACGAGAAGGCCGGCCATCGTGTAGCCGAGCGTGATGTGCAGCGCCCGCAGCCGCTCGGTCTCGGCGGTGAGCCAGGCGCCGAAGAAGGCCAGCGCGAACAACGCGTGGAACATCCGCGTCGGCGCATCCACGGCCAGACGGGTCGGACGGGACACGGGCCCGGGTGCGGTGCCGGCAGTGCCCGTGTGGGTATCGGTCGTCATGTCGGGTTCTCTCGATCGGGTTTCGGTGGATCAGTCGCGAAGCATCCGCTGCTGACGCGGGGTCAGCCCGGCGGGCATCACGAGGTCGTGCTCATCGAAGACGCCGCGCTCGGCGCCCGCGTGGCAGGCGGCGCAGTTGGCCGCGGAGCGCACGGATTCCAGTCGCCAGATCTCCGCGCCGATCTCGTCGTGCTCGTGGCGGAACCAGCGGCTGCGCGTGATGCGGTCTTCGGGCGGCTGCTCCGCGCGCCACCAGGGCGCTGCGTTCTCCGTCAGCCAGGTGGTGATCGTGGCCGCGGTCGCGTCATCCAGACTCGCGTCCGTTCCATAGTGCTCGGACAGATTTCCCATGATGTTCTCCCACGACGGCGCCGGCAACATGCCGGCCGGGTAGACGACATGGCAGGCGCCGCATTCCTCCGTGACAAGAGCCGGCCGTTCGACGAGCGCCCGGCTCCGGCGCCCGCCCCGGTCGTCGTCATCGTCGTCGGCCCACACGGCAGACACGCCGGCGACCCCGATGACCGCGGCGAGCGCCGCAAGACCCCATCTCGCCCCCCTGCGGGCGGGCCTTGCCGAATCGTTCTCGTTCATTGTTTTCTCCATGGATTCCATGCATCGCAAGGGTTGGCGCTCCGCGCGTGAAGGCCCGGACATCGCGCTCACCGCAGCCCGATCAGCCAGGCGAGTACGTCGGCCTTTTCGCCGGCCGAGCACTCGCGACCCAGCACGTCCCGGCAGTTGCGGCGGAACCACTTGTCCACCCGGCGGGTATTCGTGAAGGCGTCCGGATTGGCGGCCGGTGCAAGCGGGTCGATCGACTTGCCCGTGCTGGCGTGTCGGCCCGCGCTCAAGGGCGGGTCCTGATGACAGGTGGAGCAGGACCAGTCGCCCCCGTGGGTGCCGTTGAAGAAGCGCTGACCGCGGGCCGCGTCCGGCGCCTGTCCGGCCTGCGCCGCGAATCGCTCGAGTTGCGCCTGCGGTGTCGTGTCGGCGGCCCAGGCGGACGACACGCCGAGCAACAGCATCAATACGGCGGCACCGACGGCAGGGACGCGGGCCGGAGACGCTCGCTTCGGAAGACCGGTCGGGTTCATGGGCGACACCTCGCTCAATTGCTTTCGGGACGATGACCGAAGCTTGGCGGGGAACGTCTGACCCGGACCTGAACCGCGCGTTCAGCGAAGATTCAGCTTCCTGCGGGAAAATGACGGTCATGATCCTGCGATCCTTGCGGCGCCCGCCGCACCCAGACCGGCCACGCCTGCCGCACATCGCGCAGACGCTGATGCTGGCCGTCGCCCTCGGCCTTGCGCTGGCACCGGCCGGCGCCCGCGCGGACGACGACGACCATGATCGCGCCCGCCGGGCGGTGCAGGCCGGGGATATCCTGCCGCTGGAAACGGTGCTCGCCCGCCTGCCCGACGAGCTCTCGGGCAGGGTCCTGGAGGCCGAGCTCGAGCACGAAGACACCGCCTGGATCTACGAGATCACCGTGTTGCGCACCGACGGCCGGCTGCTTCGTCTGGAGGTCGATGCGCGCAACGCAGACGTGCTGCGGTCCCGCGGCGACCGCGGGCGGCACGGCGACCGACGTCGCGACCACGACCGTGAACGCGGCCGCGACCGGGATCGGGAAAGGGACTAGAAGCCCCCACCATGCGAATCCTGCTCGTCGAAGACGAACCCACGCTCCGCTCCCAGCTCCAGGCGATGCTGGAACAGGGCGGCTATGCGGTGGATGCCGTGGCCGACGGCATCGACGCCCGCCACCTGGGTGAAACGGAGTCCTACGACGCGGCGGTTCTGGATCTCGGCCTTCCCGGGCTGGACGGCCTGTCCGTGCTGCGCGCATGGCGCGACAAGGGCCGCACGCTGCCGGTCCTGATCCTGACCGCGCGGGACCGCTGGAGTGACAAGGTCACGGGAATCGATTCCGGCGCCGACGACTATCTGACCAAGCCTTTCCATCCCGAGGAGCTTCTGGCGCGCGTGCGTGCCCTGATCCGCCGCGCGGCCGGCCTCGTCTCACCCGTCCTGCAGGCCGGGCCGGTCGTGCTGGACTCGCGTACCGGACGGGTGAGCTGCAACGACCAGCCGGTGACACTCACGGGGCACGAGTTCCGGGTTCTCGAGTACCTGATGCACCGCCCCGGGGCCGTCGTCACCCGCACGGAACTGACCGAACACATCTACGCGCAGGACTTCGAACGCGATTCCAACACCATCGAGGTCTTCGTCGGCCGCCTGCGACGCAAGCTGACGCCGGACCTCATCGAGACGGTGCGCGGCCGCGGCTACCGGCTCGTCTCCGGGCCGTGACGGATTCCCCGCAGCCGGATGACCGGCCTCGCGCCGACGACGATTCCGTCGCCGGACATCGCCGGCGCGAACCCACCGTCGGAGAAGGCGGCTCACTGAGGCTGCGGTTGCTGCTGGCCACCTTCGCCGGGCTTGCCGTGGCACTGACCCTGGCCGGAATCGGTCTTTCCGATCTCTTTCGCAATCATGTCATGCGTCAGTTCGAGGACACGCTCACGCGGCAACTGGACGAGGTCACGGCGGGACTGCGCGTGGGCGAAGCCGGTGCCCCCGAGGTCGACGGCTCGCGCCTGCCGGACCCTCGCTGGAGAAGACCGTATTCAGGGCTCTACTGGCAGGTCGACCGTATGGCCGACGACGGCGACTCGCGCAGCGGCGTCTTGCGGTCGCGCTCCCTCTGGGATGCCCAGATCACGCTCGAAGCCGATCCGCTGGACGACGGTGCCGTGCATGTCCACGAGACCGGCGGGCCGCGCGGCGCCCCTCTGCTGGCGATAGAACGCACGGTCAGGCTGCAGGAGACGGCCGACACGCGCTGGCGCCTGATCGTCGCCTCCGAGATGGTCGGGGTGCAGTCGGCACTTGACGATTTCAACGGCGCACTGGCGGTCTCGCTGGGTGTCCTGGGACTGCTGATGGCGCTCGCCGCCTTCGCCCAGGTTCACGTCGGTCTTCGCCCGCTGCGGGGCCTGCGCAGCGCCCTGGCCGATGTCCGCAGCGGGCAGCGCGAACGGCTGACGGGCCGGTTCCCGACCGAAGTCCGCGCGCTGGTCGACGATTTCAACGCGGTGCTGGAACGCGATGCGCGGCGCGTCGAACGCGCGCGCACCGAGGCCGGTGATCTGGCGCATGCGCTCAAGACGCCACTGGCCGTACTCGCGAACGCGGCGACGAAGACCCTGGACGGACACCCGGCGCGATCGGCATCGCCGATCACGGCCGCCGTCACCCCGGACGGGTCGCCGGCACGACCGAAGGCCTCGGACGACGCGGCCGCTCTCGCCCGGCTGGTCGGCGAGCAGGTCGCCACGGTGCGTCGCAATGTCGACTGGCATCTCGCCCGGGCCCGCCGGGCGGCCGGGCGCGAGAGCGCGCTGCGGCGAACCGCGGTCGCACCCGAGATCGCGGCATTGGTGCGCGTCATGACCCATGTCCATGCGGCCCGCGAACTGACCTTCGAAACGCCCGCGGTCGGGCCCGACACGGCTTATGCCGGCGATCGCGAGGATCTGCACGAGATGCTCGGCAATCTGCTCGACAACGCCTGCAAGTGGGCGCGCACCACGGTGAGCATCGCGGCCGGAATCGATGCCGACGGCTGGCTGGAGATCACCGTCGACGACGACGGACCGGGCCTGTCTCCGGGCGATCGCTCGGCCGTCCTGCGCCGCGGCGTGCGACGCGACGAATCGACCCCCGGGTCGGGCCTGGGACTGGCGATCGTCGACGACCTCACCCTGTCCGCGGGCGGGTCGCTCGCGCTCGAGCCGTCACCGCAGGGAGGGCTTCGCGCCCGCCTGCGCCTGCCCGCCGCATCCTGATCGCAGCGATCGCGGCCGCGGGTCAGCGCCGCAAACCGGCTTTCATGAGCTCGCGCAGGTGCGCGACATCCCGTACCGCATCCCATTCCCGGGGTCCCACGGCCTTGCCGACGAGTTGCCCCCCGGCATCGACGAGAAACGTGGTCGGCAGGCGCAGGACCGGCCAGACCGACTCCCGATGCTGGTCGTCCACGAGAACAGGGAATCGCAGCCCGAGATCGGTCGCATGCCGGCGTGCGGCGGCCATGTCCGGCCCGACGTGGATCGCGATCACCTCGAAACCCGCGCCCCCCAGACGGTCGCGCAACCGTTGCATGGACGGCAGTTCGATGCGACACGGCGCGCACCACTCGGCCCAGAAGTTGACGAGCAGCACCCGGCCGCGAAACTGCTCGAGCCGGACCGTGCTTCCGTCGACGGCCGGGAGCACGAAGGGCTCGGCCGGCAGGGCGTCGGGACCGCCGCCCGCTCCGACCCGGTCGTCAGCGTGAACGGCGGCGCGTTCGGCGGCCAAGACATCCGCCGCCTGGATCGCGAGGCTGCAGAACGCGATCGCGACAAAGGCGGCCCGGGTGTGTGCAGCGACGGTCCGCGCAATCATCCTGCCGATGCCCCCGCTCCTCACGGCACGAGCACCGCCGCGCCTCGCAGCCGCCCGGCGCGCAGATCGTCGAGCGCACGGTTCGCATCGGTCAGCACGTAGGGACTGACGTCCACCCGCAGCGGATGGCGTGCCACGTGCGCGAGGAACCCTTCACCGTCGGCGCGCGTGAGGTTCGCCACGGAACGAACCTGCCGCTCGCCCCAGAGCAGGGCGTAGGGGAACTGCGGAACGTC
>JAUIAI010000176.1 GCA_030425615.1 Gammaproteobacteria bacterium | reverse complement strand
ACAGGTTCTCGCGGATGTGGTCGGGGTCGCCGACCAGCTTTCTCAGGTCCAGGGGTGAGGTGTTGTAGAACGACAGCCCGGTCTTGCGGAGCACGAACTGCTCAGGATTCAGGCCGTCTTCGGTACGCGCCGCAAATTCGGCGACCGCGGCTTCCTTGGTGGGCTCGAGCACGCAGTCCAACCGCCGCAACACGGTGAACGGCAGGATCACACGGCCGTATTCGGACTGCTTGTAGTCGCCGCGAAGCAGGTCGGCAACCGACCAGATGAAGGAAGACAGGGCTTGCTGGTTCACGTGGGGTCGGTGGGGTCGATAGGCGGATCTCGATTATGGTCGAGGCGCCGATGTCGGCACCCGGTCTCGTCCGCCCGGCCCGCTGACCCGCTAGCGCCTTTCCACGAACGGCCGGCCCTTGCCCAGCAGCACCTCCTGGTGGCCGCTTCCGGCCGGCACCATGGGAAAGCAGTTCTCCTCCGCGGCCACGTGCACGTCGAGGAAGTAGGGCGAATCGCTGTTCAGGCATTCGTGCAGCGCGCGATCGAGATCCGCGCGGTGGTCGACCCTGCGGCTCTGCCAGCCGAAGCCTGCCGCCACCGCCACGAAATCCGGGAGCGCTTCGTGGTAGCTGTGGCTGTAGCGGCCGCCGTGGCCCAGTTCCTGCCACTGACGCACCATGCCCATGTAGCCGTTGTTGCACAGGACGACCTTGACCGGCGCCCGGTGCTGGACGGCGGTGGACAGCTCCTGGATGTTCATCAGTATCGACGCATCGCCGCTGATGCAGACGACCAGCCGATCGGGGTGGGCGATCTGCGCGCCGATCGCGGCTGGCAGGCCGTAGCCCATGGTTCCCGCGCCGCCGGAGGTCAGCCAGCGGTGCGGCCGCTCGAGGCGCAGGTGCTGGGCGGCCCACATCTGGTGCTGTCCGACGTCGGTGGACACGATGGCGTCGCGCCCGTCGATCGCCGCCTGCAGGCGGGTGATGAGCGCCTGCGGTTTGATCGCCACCGGATCGTCGTCGTAGCCGAGCGAGCGCTGCGCGCGCCACATCTCGATCCGCAGCCACCAGGAATCCAGCCGGCCCGCCGCCAGGGTGTGCCCGGCCATCGCTTCGTTCAGGGCGTTCAGGACCGCTTCGCAGTCGCCCACCAGCGGCACGGTGGCGCGAAAGACCTTGCTGACCGAACCGGGGTCGATGTCGACGTGGACGATCTTCGCGTGCGGGCTGAACTGGTCCAGGCGGCAGGTGACGCGGTCGTCGAAGCGGGCGCCGACACACACGATGAGATCGGCGTGGTGCATGGCCAGATTCGCTTCCAGCGTGCCGTGCATGCCCAGCATCCCGAGCCACTGCGGACTCGAGGCCGGAAAGGCGCCCAGGCCCATCAGGGTCAGCGTGCACGGCGCGCCGGTCTGCCGGGCGAGACGCTGGAACTGCGCGCAGGCCCCTGCGCCGGAATTGATCAGGCCGCCGCCGCCGTACAGCACGGGACGCGTGGCCGAGGCGATCAGCGCGGCCGCCTCACGCACGGCGGACGCCCGGGGCGTGCGGGCCCTGCGGGCGGGTCCGGACCGGCCCGGATCGACCGGCGAAGCGGTGCGGGCGGCCTGCACGTCCTTGGGCACGTCGACGAGCACCGGGCCGGGGCGTCCGCTGCGCGCCGTCTCATGGGCCTTCCGGACCGTGGCCGACAGTTGCCCGACATCGCGCACCTGGGCATTCCACTTCGTCACGGGCCGTGAGATGCCGAGCGCGTCGCATTCCTGGAACGCGTCGGTCCCGATCGCGGTGGTGCTGACCTGCCCGCTGATGCAGAGCACGGGAACCGAATCGCAGGAGGCATCCAGCAAGCCGGTCGTGGTGTTGCTCATGCCGGGCCCGGAGGTCACGAAGACCACGCCGACCCTGCCGGTCGTTCTCGCGTATCCCTGTGCCGCGTGTACGGCCGCCTGTTCGTGGCGGACCAGGACATGGCGCAGACCCGGACGGGCGTGCAGTGCGTCGTACAAGGGGAGCACGGCGCCGCCCGGGTAGCCGAACACCGTGTCCACGCCCAGTTCCAGCAGTGTGTCGATGAGCGCTTCAGCGCCGGTTCGCGCCGGGGGCGCTTCGTCCGCGGCTGGCAGGGCGGACGGTGCCGTGAGGGTGGCGGGGCAGGTATCCAAGGTCGTTCCCGGGAGATCGAGGTCGCAAACGGGCGCGTGTTCCGCCCGTTTCGCATTGTCCGGCCCCGGGGGCGGAAAAGGCTTCTGAACTTTCTTCGAATAAGAGGTTTGGCGGGCAAAAGCATCTGCGAATGGATGCATAGACAGAGAATCTTGCGGTTCAGCTTCTCAGGCCCGAAAATCCTCCCGACCCTGCGGCGAACGAGGCGCCGCATCACGAATGGAGCTGGCATGCCCAAGGCAGGATCAAAACCTCCCAGGCTCGACCGTCTGGACTTCGCCATCCTGCGCGCACTGCAGCGCGACGCCCGCCTGAGTCTGGCCGAGCTGAGCAGTGAGGTCGGGCTCACCGCCTCTCCCTGCTGGACGCGCATCAAGCGGCTGGAGCAGGACGGTGTCATCGAGGGCTATTCGGCACGCCTCAATGCGGAGAAGATCGGCATGAAGGACACGGTCATCGTCCAGGTGACCCTGGACAGTCACTCGGACGAAGCGCTGGTGCGATTCGGGCAGGCGCTCGAAGAAATTCCCGAGGTGCTCGAGGCCTTCCTGGTCTCGGGCGATTACGACTACTACCTGCGCCTCGCCGTGGCCGATACGCGCGACTACGAACGGCTGCTGCGCGAGAAGCTCTACAAGATCCCCGGCATCCGGCACAGCAAGTCGAGCTTCGTGTTGCGCCAGCTCAAGCGGGGCCAGCTGCCACTGCCCGGTTGAACGGTTCAGGAGTCCATTGCCCGCGGGCTTGCCGTGCGGCGGGCCGGACCGGATTCGATCCGTGTGGCCCGCGCCCGGGGCTACCGCAGCGGCGGGCGAGGGGCGCCGCCGGGCAGAGGCAACGTCACCTCCGGCACCGCGGACGCCGCCGGTTCAGTCTTTCACCGCCCGAGGCGGATGCCGCCCGTGTGCCGCCGAGATCTCGGCCAGGCGGCGCGTCTGCCAGGACTGCAATTGCTCCCAGTCCAGGCGCCACGACCACTGTGACTGCGCTTCGCCGGGCAGGTTCATGCGCGCCTCGCTGCCCAGGCCGAGCACGTCCTGCATCGGGTAGACGGCCAGGCGTGCCACCGAGCAGCTCGCCGCGTGGATGAGGTCCCATTCGATCTCGCGGCCGTCGGTCTTCAGGTAGACCTGCGCGCGCGAACGCTCGGCTGCGGGTGCGCTGGCGAACCAGCCGCGGCTGGTGTCGTTGTCGTGGGTGCCGGTGTACAGCACGCGGTCGGGACGCACGTTGTGCGGCAGATAGAGGTTGTCGGCGTCGTCCGCGAATGCGAACTGCAGTACGCACATGCCCGGCAGGCCGACCGCGTCGCGCAAGGCAACGACGTCCGGTGTGATCGTGCCCAGATCCTCGGCGATCACGGGAACGCCGCCGAGTTCGCGTTCCAGCGCATCGAACAGCGCCTTGCCGGGCCCCGGCCGCCACCGGCCGTCGACCGCGGTGCTGGCGCCAGCCGGCACGGCCCAGTACGCCGCCAGGCCGCGGAAATGATCGATGCGCACGATATCCGCGTGCTCCAGCGTTCGCCGCAGCCGTGCACGCCACCAGGCGAAGTCGTCCGACGCGTGGTTGTCCCATTCGTAGAGCGGGTTGCCCCATAGCTGCCCGGTGGCGCTGAAGTAGTCCGGTGGCACGCCGGCGACGGCGTTCGGCTGCAGGTTCTCGTCGAGCTGGAACAGGGCGGGGTGTTGCCAGACGTCGGCGCTGTCGAACGCGCAGTAGATCGGGATGTCTCCGACGATGGAGACCGACCGCTCGTTCGCGTACCGGCGTATCGCGCGCCACTGTTCGTCGAACTGCCATTGCACGAACAGATGAAACCGGATCTCCGTCGCCAGCCTCCGGCGTGCGTCGTCGATCGAAGCCGCACGTCGGCCGCGCAGATCGGACGGCCAGCGACGCCAGTCCCGGCCCAGACCGGAGTCGGCCAGCGCGACGAACAGCGCGTAGTCGTCGGCCCACGAGCGGTTGCGCGCGTACCAATCGTCGAAGCCGGCCTCGAGCGACGGAGCGGCTTGGCCAGCGTCGAAGAAATGGCCGGCAGCCTGGCGCAGGAGCGTGGTTCGCACACGCGCGTCGGCTTCGAAATCCACCCGCGTCGCGGGCGTCCGCCCGGCCAGCACGGCGTCCACCACCGACGCGCTCAGCAGGCCCTGCGTAACCAGCTGCTGCGGCGAAACGAACGACGGATTGCCGGCGAGCACCGAAGCGCTCATGTAAGGCGAGTTGCCCTGGCCGGGCGGCGTGAGCGGCAGCACCTGCCAGAGGTGCTGGCCGGCCTGCACGAGCCAGTCGACGAAGCGGTAGGCGTCGGGGCCGAAGTCGCCGTGCGGCATCGCGCCCGGCAGGGAACTGGGATGCAGCAGGATGCCGCTGGTGCGTTGGTCCAACATCGCTCAGCCCAGGCGCTCGAGCAGGGTCACGCTGCGCTCCTTCAGAACGAGGCTCGCGCCCCCGGGCTGTACATCACCGGGAACGTCGAATGAGTCGGCCAGGCCGGTATCCATGACGAGCCGCCACTGCCCGGGCGGAACCGGAAACGGCCAGTCGCGGGCCTCCGCATTGAAGAGCACCGCGATCGCCGGATCCCCGGCAAGAACCGTGCCGAGCACGAACCGGTTCGCCTCGTCCCACTGGCGGCCGTGCATCGGTTCGCCCCGCCGGTTCAGCCAGAGAACGTCGGGTTCATGGTCTGCGTTCGTCTCGCCGGTGAGCCAGCGGTTCTCCGTCAGTTGTGGATAGCGCCGGCGCAGCGCCACGACCCGGGAAACGAACGTCATCATCTCGTCGTCGGCCGCGGCCCAGTCGTACCAACTCTGTTCGTTGTCGAGCAGGTAGGCGTTGTTGTTGCCGCCCTGCGTGCGCGAGATCTCGTCGCCTCCGAGGATCATCGGCACGCCGCGGGCGAGCATCAACGTCGCGAACAGCGCACGCTTGAGCCGCGCGCGCAATGCGTTCACCGCGAGGAGATCCGTCGGGCCTTCGTGGCCACAGTTCCAGCTCAGGTTGTCGGTCTCGCCGTCCCGGTTCTGTTCACCGTTCGCCTCGTTGTGCTTGCGGTCGTAGCTGACCAGGTCGTGCAGCGTGAACCCGTCGTGCGAGCACAGGTAATTGATACCCGCGCGCGGTGAGCGCAGGCGCTTGCCGAAGACGTCGTGGGAGCCGGCGAGCCGCGTGACGAACTGCCCGCGATCCGCGGTCTTGTGGATCCAGAACGCGCGCGCGGCCTGTCGGAAGCGGTCGTTCCATTCCGACCAAGCATGCGGAAAGGCACCGAGCTGGTAACCACCGTGGCCGGCGTCCCAGGGCTCGGCGATCAACTTGACTTCCGCCAGCACCGGGTCCTGGGCGATGGCGGTCAGCAGCGGCGCGCGCGGGTCGAAGCCCTTGTCCGTACGGGCGAGCGCGGGGGCCAGATCGAACCGGAATCCGTCGACGTGCATTTCGCAGACCCAGTAGCGCAGGCTGTCCATGATCATCTGCATCACGCGCGGATGGGTGGCATCCAGGGTGTTGCCGCAGCCACTGTGGTTCTCGTAGAACCGGCGGTCGTCGTGGCGCAGCCGGTAGTAGCTGGCGTTGTCCAGGCCCCGCCAGCTCAGGATGGGGCCGCGATGATCGCCCTCGGCGGTGTGGTTGTAGACCACGTCGAGAATCACTTCCAGGCCGGCCCGGTGCAGGGCGGCGACCATCTCGCGAAACTCACGCCGCGCATCGGTCTGCGCGTAGCGCATGCTCGGGGTGAAGAAGCCAAGGGTGTTGTAGCCCCAGTAGTTCGAGCGCCCCGTCCGTGCCAGGCTGAACTCGTCGACGGCCAGATGCACGGGCAGGAGGCTGAGCGCCGTGACGCCGAGCGCGCGGAAATGCCCGATCGCCGCCTCGGACGCCAGCCCGCCGTACCGCCCGCGCAGGTGCGGCGCGATCTCCGGGTGCGCCTGGCTGAAGCCCTTGACGTGCACCTCGTAGAGCACCGTGTCGGACCACGATGTGCGCGGCGGTCTGTCGTTGCCCCAGTCGAAATCGCGATCGTCGACGACGACGGCCTTGTAGGCATCGGCCGCGCTGTC
>JAUIAI010000175.1 GCA_030425615.1 Gammaproteobacteria bacterium | reverse complement strand
CAGGAGCGGCGCCCGGAACCGTTCCGCGAATGCCGGCTCGAAAGAAGTGTGGCGTTCGCCCCGCTCGAAACCGGCGCCGTGGGCTGTGGAAACGAAGAGCAACAGACCGAGCAGGCCCGATAGGATCGATTTCATCGGATTCCCGTGGATGGTGTTGGACACCGGGTCCGCGTGCAATGGACATGCCCGGCGCGCATCCGGGACTGCAGCCCGGAGTCTGCGGCCCGCGTGGCCTTCACGAGGCGCTTAACGCGAGTAGGGCGTCTTGGGGGGGCTTCCGCCTGCCCGCTCGTGTCGTAGCGGTCGGTGTTCTCCAGTTCGCTCTCCTGGTCCCGCCGCGCTCGTTCGCCGGTATCGCGATGCTCCGGGCTGGGTTCCTGGTCGTCGGCTTCGGCGCGGGTCGTGTTGCGACCCGAAGCTGTTCCGGGCGGTGACTGGCTGGCGGCCCGATCCTCTTCGAGTTTGTCGTTGCCGGGCTGTTTGCGGGTTTCCGGTTTGTTGTCGTCGAGGTCGTCCTCTGGGCGCTCGGGTCGCATGACGGGATCCTCAGCGTGCTCGCTCGTTGATGCCCATCGGGCTGTTCTTCAGGTCGTCCCGATCTTCCGGGACCCGTTCCCCGATCGTCAGCAGCCCGTAGGAGAGTCCCTTCATCGGCCGACCGCTTTCGATGAACGAGGCACGAGCCTCGTCCGACAGGGAGTCGGACCGGATGATCAGGAATACGGCGTCGTGCGTGTCGGCCAGATCGCGCAGGATGTCCACCTGCTTCAGTTCGGCCGCAGCGATCTCTGCCACGACCGATGCGTCCTCGTGGCTCTTCCCCGCAAGATGTCTCATCTGGGCGGCGCTCAGTGCGACCGCGTCGTCCGCCTTGACGGCATCCGGCGGCAGGGTCGACCAGGCGGCTTCGAGCTCCTGCATCGATGCTAAGACGAACACATCGCAGCCCCGGGGGTAGAACACACCGTGACGGGTGTTCAGCAGCGAGGGATGCGAGGAGAGATCCTGCGCGAGCGGTACGGGAGGATGTGAAGGTGAGCCTTGCATCTTGTCGTTGTCCTGTACTGAATGGACTACCAGGCGCGCAAGGGTCGTACCCGTGTCCGTCTCGCAACGGACCCGTGTCCTGCCGATTCGCGAAATGCCTACATTTCACCGCCCCGGGAAGCGCCCGTGCGCGCCCCGAGCGTGCGCAACGCCTGGCCCAGCAGCCTCGCGCTCAGGCGCACCTTGTACCGGTTCTCCGCGAGCGGCTGCGCGGATGACACCGCCTCCTGAATGGCGTCCCAGGCCGGTTCGTCCCCGGGATGCATGCCGCGCAGGGCAGCCTCCAATCCGGGTAGCCGCCATGGAATCGTCGCGACGCCGCCCAGGACGACCCTTGCAGAGCGGATCGTCTCGGCATCGTGGTCGAACTCGATCTGCATGGCGCAGCTCACCAATGCGAAGG
Organism: Gammaproteobacteria bacterium; assembly: GCA_030425615.1. Classification (GTDB taxonomy): domain Bacteria; phylum Pseudomonadota; class Gammaproteobacteria; order Burkholderiales; family Burkholderiaceae_E; genus JAUIAI01. The sequence continues at coordinate 4,786 of JAUIAI010000175.1, read as the reverse complement.
CCCAGGCACTGCGCTCCATCGATTTCACGTAAACGGATCGTGTGTTGCCGGCAGGAATCGGCAGGTCCACCGCTTCGACGATCTCCGTTGCGTGGATCACCGTTTCGCGGCGGTGATCGTCGCCGGGTTCGCGGAAGAAGCGGTCGATCGGAACGACCCGCTCGCCGGTGCGGCCGCGCAGGCGCACCTGCGCGCCGGCGGCAACCAGGCAGGGGGCGAGGTCCGACGGATGCACGGCCCGGCAGACGCTCTCACCGAAGATCGCATGTCGCGAATTGCGCCCGGAACGGGCCGGGCAGGGCTCGCCTGCGGTGGGCGGAGGGCCGTCCCTGGACTGCTTGAGCCAGCAGGTGAGGTCAGGGTCGCGGTAGTACCAGCATCGCGGCCGTTGCAGCAGATTTCCGCCGAGGGTGGCGCGGTTACGGATCTGCGTCGTCGCGGCCAGGGCGGCGGCCTGCGGCAGCATCGGGTACAGGCGCTGGAGCAGGAGGCACTCGCGAATCGTCGACAGCGAAGCGAGCGCACCGATCGACACCGTGTCGTCACGTTTCGTGATCGCGTCCGACAGACCGGCTCCACGCAGATCGATCAATCCGTCGGCGCGGCTGATCCCGGCCTTGAGCCGGGGCAGCAGGTCCGTGCCGCCGGCGATCGGGCGGCAATTTTCATCCAGATGGTCGGGCAGTTCGGCCAGGGCGATCGAGTCCGTGTAGGCGAACGGCTTCATACGTCTTCCTCACGTTCGGCAAGAGCATCGAGAACGTCGGCGCGAGTGATCGGCAGGCGGGTGAACCGGACTCCGACGGCGTCCCGGATGGCGTTGGCGATCGCCGGTGCGCAGGGGATCATGGGAAGTTCACCCAACCCCTTGACGCCGATCGGGTTCGCGAGGGTGTCGGCGTGGTCCACCGCCGCATGGTCGATGGGTGGGACATCGGCCAGGGTGGGAACGAGATACTCCTCCAGGTCGGCGTTGAGCACGACGCCGAGCGCCGGGTCCACGATGCGGCGCTCGGTCAGCGCGTATCCGATGCCCTGCGTCACGCCGCCGATCACCTGGCTGTCGGCCAGCCTGCGGTTGACGATGCGCCCACAGTCGGGAGCGCACACGATGCGTTCGACGCGGATCTCGCCGGTCTGCCGATTGACCAGGACTTCTGCGCACAAGGCACCGAACGGCCGGATCGAAACGTCGGCGGGATTGTCCTGACGCGTGCCATGGCCCTGGATCGTTCTAGCCTTCAGGCTCGCCATCAGGGTTGGCAGATCGAGTCGAAGCTCTCCGGACGCGGTGTCGGCGATGCCGTTCGCCGCGAGCACGAGCTGTCCGGGGTCCGCATCGAGATAAGCAGCGGCGGCGCTCAGGAGCTGGCGGCGAACGTCCGCGGCGGCGTTTCTCACGGTGGGGATCATCGTCGGCGCGGTGGTGCTGCCGGCGCTCGTCGGCGCATAGGGGCCGGCGGCCGTGTCCCCCAGACGAATCGACACGCGCTCCGGGTCGAGGCACAGGATCTCGCAGACCGCCTGCACGAGTACCGTCGCGGACCCGGTGCCGATGTCCTGGGTGCCCACGATCAGCTGCGCGCTGGCGTCCCGGTTGAGGACGATCCAGGCGCTTGCGGGCGGGCCGCCGCCGGCGGCGATCCATTCGTGCACCGCCATCCCGAACCCCCGCTTCCAGGGAGCGTCGGCATGTCGTCGTTCATCGCGCTGGTCCCAGTCGAAGGCCTCGCGGGCGCGGTCGGCGCACATCTGGAGTCCGCGCGGGTTGGACCACGGCTCGCCCGACACCGGGTTGCGTTGGGAGACGTTCAGCCGCCGCAACTCGAAAGGGTCGAGGCCCGATACGCGGGCGAGTTCGTCCATCGCGGACTCGAGTGCGAAGCAGCCCTCCACGTAGCCCGGCGCTCTGAAGGCCACGGCGGGCCCCGTGTTCGTGTACACGCGCTGTTGTGAGGTGCGTACGTCGGGGCAGTCGTAGAGGAACTGATACAGGCCGGACACGTTGCTCGATTCACCCCCCACGGTGTAGGCGCCGCCCTGGACGTACGCGCTGAGTCGGATGGCGGTGAGCTTGCCCGAGGTCGTGGCCGCCAGGCGGACCGCCTGGCGGGTGGGGTTCCGGTTGCCGGCGGCCAGACACTCCCCGCGCCGGTCCAGCACCAGTTGAACCGGCCGGCCGGTCCGCAGGGCCAGCAATGCGGCGATCACCGTCTGCTTCCAGGCGACCTGTTTCGCGCCGAATCCGCCGCCGACCGCCTCGCAGATCACCCGGACCCGGCCCTGCGGGAGTCCGAACACTTCGGCGAGACGATCCCGGACCGCGTGAATGCCCTGGGTCGACTCCCAGACCACCAGCTGGTCACCGTGCCAGACTGCCGTGGTCGCGTGCGCCTCCAGGGGCTGATGCAGCGCCGCCTGGGTCTCGAACTCCGATTCGACGACGGCGCCGCTGTCGGACTCGGCCTGTCGCAGGGCTTCGTCGACGTTCCCGCGCGCGTAATGCTTCGGCTCCGCCGCAAGATTGTCCCGGCCGTGCAGGACCGCCGCATCGGGAGCCAGGGCCTGGTCGATGTCCGTCGCGTGTGACAGCGCTCGGAACCGCGGAGCGATCGCGTCCACCGCGGCCTTTGCCGCCTCCCGGGACACGGCCGCCACGGCCGCGATCTCGTCGCCCTGGTAGCGGACGATCTCCGGGAACAATGCGATGTCCTCGTCGTACCAGAGGAGGGGACGGCCGTCGAGGTGGGCTTCTGCGGGACCGATCACATCCACCACGCCCGGCATGGCGCGGATGTTCTCCAGCTCGGGTTCGCTCCGGTGGGCATGCGCCACAGGGCTGCGTGCCACGGCGGCGTACAGCAGGCCGGGCAGCCTCACATCCGATGCGTAACGCGCCCGTCCCGTGACCTTGTCCACGGCGTCCACCCGGTGAACCGGCGCACCGATGATCCGCGGGGGGTCCTCCGGGGACAGCGGGACGGAATCACCCCGTGACCGTTCGGTGAGGGTCGGCACGGCGCCCGGTGCTTTGCGGGTCACGTCGTAACCGAAGGTTTCAAACGGCACGATGCAGCCCTCCAGGGGCCGGCGCTTGCGTGCGCCGCAGTTCGACCGCGCGTCGCGCCGCGGCGAGTATGTGCCGGTAGGCGCCGCAGCGGCAGAGATTGCCCGCGAGCGCGGCGACGATCTGCGCTTCGTCCGGGTCGGGAACCGAGTCCAGTAACGCCTCCAGGCTCATGATCTGGCCGGGGGTGCAGTAGCCGCACTGCAGGGCATCGCTCTCGATGAACGCGCGCTGCACGGCGGAGAGTTCCGTGCCGTGGGCGATCCCTTCGATCGTCGTGACCGACTCGTGCCGGCACTGCGCCGCGAGCACGAGACAGGAGTACACGGCACGGCCTCCCAGGTGCACGGTGCAGGCGCCGCAGTTGCCCATCTCGCAGCCAGATTTGGTCCCCGTCAGACCCAGGTCGTCGCGCAGCAGTTCCTGCAGCGTTCTCCGGGGTGGGACATGCAGGCGGGTTTCCCGGCCGTTGAGGCGTAGGGTCAGTGGAACGTGCTCGTTCGTCGTTCGATAGGACGAGGTCGTCATGGGTCAGGCCCTCGCGCGGACGACGGCTCGTGCGGGCGTTCGGTTCGCAGAAGACCGGCGTCGAGCGACCGGATGGTCCGGCACGGGTTTGTCGGTCGGCGGCGGAACGGGTGTCTCGCCCGGATCGGCCGGCGGCACGGGCAGGGGCGGCGGGGTGTGCGCGCCTGCGCGCGTCAACCGCGGGGGATGGTTTGTGAGCAGACGGCCCAAGCTCGCTCTCCGGTCGCGTGAGGGAATCCGCCCGGCAGCCAACGGGAAGCGCGCACCCGGGGTGCGGGATTCGGCCGTGCGCGACTGCGGGGCGCGGGATCCGGATGTGCAAGTCCCGTTCCCGTGGCTTGCCGGGTGCGAGGTCCGAGGGCCGTACTGCGGCGCGGCCGTGGCAGGAGGCCGGCGTGAGCCGGCCCCCTCGCTCAGTTGGGCGGCATGACGCCGCTGCCCGGAGCCTGAGGCAGATGGACCGTGAGTTGTTCGAACGGGATCGACCAGCCTTCTTCGTTGCAGACCCGTACGAGTGTCTGCTGGACGAGGCGACCGAGCCCGAAATAGGCGCCGGCGGCCGCACCGTCGAAACCGACCACGACGAGGTAGTCCAGTGAGTGGGCCGACGCGCTGCTGAACGCCACGAGCAGGCTGCGACGGTGTTCGGCCTGCTCGCAGGTCGACAAGGCCTCGTCGAGCGCCTTCTCCATGCGGCTCGGGACCTGGTCGAGCGCGATGGGCTGGAGGGCGTAATCGACACCGAAGGTGACCACCACGATGAATCCCTCGCGTGAGAGATTCAGCGGATTCGCGGCGATGAAATCGGCGGCGGACATCAGCAGCTCGCTGCCCTTGAAGCGCAGCTTCACCTGCTCCACGGACTGGCCGACCACCTCAACGAACCTATCGTCCGGCAGGAGCAGGAAGTCACCCGTACGACTGGGGAACCAGGGTTCGTCGATCACCGGCCGGGAGTGCATGTCGTGAAGGCGGCCGAGCGGAACGCGGTGATAGCCGGACAGTTCCGGATTGGCGAAGATCGCGTAGGCGTTGATGCTGACCACGCGCATCGGTACGCCGCCGAGATCGATTCGTTCGCCCTCACGCACCGAGCCGAATCCGAGCAGCAGCCGGATCTCGCTGATGTAGCGCGGCACCGCCTGCCGCAGCGCGGCCACGGACATGATCAGCAATACGATCGCCAGCGCC
>JAUIAI010000174.1 GCA_030425615.1 Gammaproteobacteria bacterium | reverse complement strand
CTGATTTGAGTTCACGATAATACTCAGTTTTCCCAATACGAAATCCCCCGTAGACTCCACGGCCATGAAAACCCCGACGACCCCCGCCGCCGAGCGTCCGATCCCCTTCGACGACCGCTCGCGCCAGACCACGGCCTACACCACCTGCTACATGTGCGCCTGCCGCTGCGGCATCAAGGTGACGTTGGACGAACACAAGCAGGTGCGCTTCATCCAGGGCAATGCCGACCACCCCGTGAACCAGGGCGTGCTGTGCGCCAAGGGCAGCGCCGGCATCATGAAGCAGTATTCGCCGGCCAAGCTCACGCAGCCTTTGCGGCGCAAGCGCGGTGCCGAGCGCGGCTCGGGCGAGTTCGAACCGGTGTCCTGGGACGAGGCGCTGGCCGAGGTGACGGCGCGCCTGGCGCACATCCGCGCCACCGATCCGCGCAAGCTGGCATTCTTCACCGGGCGCGACCAGATGCAGGCGCTCACGGGGCTCTGGGCGCAGCAGTTCGGCACCCCCAACTGGGCGGCGCACGGCGGCTTCTGTTCGGTGAACATGGCCGCGGCCGGCCTGTACTCCATCGGTTACGCATTCTGGGAGTTCGGCGCCCCGGACTGGGACCGCGCCCGCTACTTCATGCTCTGGGGCGTGGCCGAGGACCACTCGAGCAATCCCATCAAGATCGGTCTGGAAAAGCTCAAGCGCAACGGCGCGAAGTTCGTGTCGGTGAACCCGGTGCGCACCGGCTACTCGGCGGTCGCGGACGAGTGGGTGCCGATACGCCCGGGCACGGACGGCCTGCTGGCCGGCGCCATCGTGCACGTCCTGCTCTCACGCGAGCTCTTCGACTGGGAATTCCTGGTGCGCACCACCAACGCGCCATGGCTGGTGATCCAGGCACCGGGCACGTCGCGCGACGGTCTGTTCCTGCGCAACGAGGCCGGTCAGCCGCTGGTGTTCGATCAGGCCACCGGCGCGCCCTCGCCGCTCGGCAAGGGGGTGCAGCCGGCGCTCATCGGCGACTTCGATCTCGGCGGGGCCTACGAGGGCACCCGGGTGCGCACGTCGATGAGCCTGCTGGCCGAGCGCTTCCTGGATGCGCGCTGGGCGCCCGAGGCCGTGGCCGAGCGTTGCGGTGTGCCCGCCGGGCAGATCGAGCGGCTGGCACTCGAGATGGCCGCGGTGGCCTTCGAGCAGACCATCGAACTGCCGATCGCCTGGACCGACGTCTGGGGCAACGCGCACGACAAGGTGGTGGGGCGGCCGGTGGCGTTCTATGCGATGCGCGGCGTGTCCGCGCACGCCAACGGCTTCCAGACCTGCCGAACCCTGCACCTGATCCAGATGCTGCTCGGTGCGCTGGACGGGCCGGGCAACTTCCGTTCACGTGCGCCGTACCCGCGGCCGGTGCCGCCGCCGCAGCTGCCCGAGAACGACGGCGCCCTGATGGCCGCGCCGGACAAGCCGCTGGCCAAGCCGCCGCTGGGCTTCCCGACCCGGCCCGAGGATCTGGCCGTGGACGCACAGGGCAGGCCGCTGCGCATCGACAAGGCCTACTCGTGGGAGAGCCCGATCGCCGCGCACGGCATGATGCACATGGTGATCCGCAATGCTGTCGAGGGTGACCCGTACCCCATCGACACCCTGATGCTGTTCATGGCCAACATGGCCTGGAACTCGGCCATGAACACGGCCGACACCCAGGCGATGCTCACGGCCAGGGGCGAGGACGGCGAGTACAGGATTCCGTACATCATCGTGAGCGACGCGTTCGATTCCGAGATCGTGCGTTATGCGGACATCGTGCTGCCGGACACCACCTATCTGGAGCGGCACGACGCGATCTCGATCCTCGACCGGCCGATCTCTGAGGCCGATGCCGTGGCCGACGCCATCCGCCACCCGGTGGTGCCACTCGACCGCGACGTGCGGCCCTGGCAGGACGTGCTCGTGGACCTGGCCGGCCGGCTGAAGTTCCCTGCCTTCGTGAACGAGGCGGGAGAGCCGCGCTACGACGGCTATTGCGATTTCATCGTGCGCTACGAGAAGTCGCCTGGCATCGGCTTTCTGGCCGGGTTCCGCGGCGAGAACGGCGACGTGGCCCTCAAGGGCCCGCCGAATCCGAAGCAGTGGGATGCCTACATCGCCAACCAGGCGTATTTCGCCTGGCACTGGCCGCAGAACATGCAGTACAACCGCGGCATCAACCGTGACTATCTGCAGAAGTCGGCCGAGGCGGGCTTCATTCCGGCCGCCGACCCTGTCATCATGCAGATCTACAGCGAGCCGCTGCAGAAGTTCCGGCTGGCCGGGCAGGGCCTGTACGACGGGCCTCAGCCGAGCCGCGAGGTCGATCGCGACCGGCTCACCCGGTACTTCGATCCGCTGCCGGACTGGTATCCGCCGCTGGAGGGGCAGGCGCTGGCGGCGCGCGACGGCGCGGCGGCCGAGGCCTACGACTTCCATGCGATCACGCAGCGGCCGGCGGCCATGTACCACGCCTGGGATTCGCAGAACGGCTGGCTGCGCCAGATCCACGGCCAGAACTACCTGTACATGAACGACGAGCGTGCGGCGGAGCTCGGGCTCGCCGACGACGACTGGGTCTGGGTGGAATCGCACAACGGCCGAATCCGGTGCCAGTTGCGCACCATGCGCGGTGTCGAGCGCAACACGGTCTGGACCTGGAACGCGATCGGCAAGATGTCCGGCACCTGGGGCCTGGCCAGGGGGGCCTCGGAGGCCACGCACGGCTTCCTGCTCAACCACCTGATCAGCGAGAGCCTGCCGCGTGCGAGCGGCGAGGCGGCGATCACCAATTCGGACCCGATCACCGGCCAGGCCGCGTGGTACGACCTGAAGGTGAAGATCACGAAGGCGGCGCCCGGCGAGACCGGCACCTGGCCGCATTTCGAGGCGCCGGGCGGCCGGTGGGGGCAGGGCGGCTGAACCGGGTGGACCGGTTTCGCCCGCTGGCGCTGCCGGACCATGCTGCTGGTGAGAATCTGGAGACGATGGTTTGAGACTCGGACTACTGATCGACATGGACACCTGCGTGGGCTGCCACGCCTGCGCGGTGGCCTGCAAGGAATGGAACGCTCGCTCGGCCGCCGCCGGGGGCGCGCCGGACTACGACCCTGCCGGCCAGGCGGCCTCGGGCGTCTGGTTCAACCGCATCCGCCAGTACGAGGTGGATGACACCCCGGCCGCGCCCAGCACCGCCGACATGAAGCAGGCGCCGGCGCAGGGCGGGCACTGGAATCTGTCCAAGACGCTGAACGTGCCGATGTCCTGCCTGCACTGCGAGCAGGCCGACTGCGTCACGGTGTGCCCCACCGGAGCCTCGTACAAGCGGGCCGAGGACGGCATCGTGCTCGTGGATCCCGAGAAGTGCATGGGCTGCAACTACTGCGCCTGGGCCTGTCCGTACGGTGCGCGCGAGCTCGACGAGGAAGCCGGCGTGATGCGCAAGTGCACGCTCTGCGTGGACCGCATCTACGACACGGCCCTGCCGGAGGCCGAGCGCCAGCCCGCCTGCGTCCTGGCCTGTCCGGCGCATGCGCGACACTTCGGCGATTACGACGATCCCGACTCCGAGGTCTCGCGACGCGCGGCCGGGCGCGAGCGCGTGGGCATGCTCGAAGAGCTCGACTACAAGCCCCTGAACTTCTATCTGGCGCCACGCCCGAAACCGCAGATCGACACGGCGGCGGTGACGGAGCGGCCCCGGTCAACCTTCGAGTCGATCAAGGGTCTGGTCAACCGATTGGTGTCGCTATGAAGCCGGCGTGGTCCGTCATCCTGTTCACGCTCACTTCCGGCGCCGGGCTCGGGCTCATGTTCTGGCTGGCGCTCGCGCGCATGGCCCACGAAGGCGCGCCCAGTCCGAGCTGGTGGTGGTCTCTGCTGCTGGCCACGGTGTTGCTCACGATCGGGCTGCTGTCGTCCACCCGACACCTGGCCAACCCGAAGAACGCCTGGCGCGCATTCAGCCGCTTCGGCAGCTCCTGGCTGTCGCGCGAGGGGGTGTTCGCGGTGCTGGTCTATCCCGTCGTCGGGTTCTACGCGCTGAGCCTGCTCAGCCCGGACCGGCTGGTGCAGCAGATGGCCGGTGTGGCGGTGATGGCGATGGCGCTGGTCACGCTCTACAGCACCGGCATGATCTACGCGTGCCTGAAGACAATCCCGCAGTGGCATGGCTGGCGCACCGCGCTCGCCTACCCGGTGCTGGGGCTGTTCTCCGGCGCGGTCCTGCTCACCGCGCTGGTGCCGCCCGCGGCCGCGCCGGTCGTACGCTGGATCGCGATCGGGTTCGCGGTACTGGCGGCCCTCGTGAAGGCGCTGCACTATCAACGCGTGGCGCGCTCCGATCTGTCGTCGGCCTCGGCCTTGCGCCAGAAGGGCGGCGCACCACGGCTGCTGGACGCCGGCCACTCGCACCCCACCTTCCTGACGCGCGAATTCGGCTTCGAGGCAGACGCCTCACGGGTGCAGATGGCGCGGATCGCCGTCTGGGTGCTGGGCTTCGCGGTGCCCGCCGTCCTGCTGTGGCTGTCGCCCGCGTGGGCGTGGCTCGCGGTGGCCAGCATGGCGGTGGGTCTGGCGGCCGAGCGCTGGCTGTTCTTCGCCGAGGCGCGGCACGTGGTGCGGCTCTATCACGGCGCGGCGGCGGTTTGAGCGGAACGACGGCTTCGCTGCACGCACTCCGCAAGGAGCGGCAATGACCTCCCTGGCGCGCTGGCTGCCGTTTCTCGCCTGGCTGCCGGAGTTGCGCAAGGAAGGAACCCTGCGGGCCGACCTGATGGCCGGGCTGACGGGCGCCATCGTGGTGCTCCCGCAGGGCGTGGCCTTCGCCACCATCGCCGGCATGCCACCGCAGTACGGTCTGTACAGCGCGATGATCCCGTGCATCATCGCCGCGCTGTTCGGCTCGAGCCGCCAGATGGTCACCGGCCCGGCCAATGCCATCTCGCTGACCGTGGCCGCCCTGATCGCGCCGCTGGCCGCTCCGGGGTCGGACGATTACGTCGCGCTGGTGCTCACCCTGAGCTTCATGGTCGGCTGCTGGCAGCTGCTGGTCGGCCTCACGGGGCTGGGCCGGCTCGTCAGCCGGGTGCCGCACGCGGTGATCGTGGGCTTCACCTCGGGCGCGGCGATCCTGATCGCGAACAGCCAGGTGCGCCATTTCTTCGGGCTCGACTGGGAACGGGGCATGAGCGTGTTCGACACGCTGTCCCGATTCCCCGGCGACATCGCCGCCTCGAACCCGCCCGCCGTCATCGTGGCCGTGTCGACACTGGTGGCCTGCGTCGTCGCCCGCCGGGTGGGCACCGGCTGGATCCCGTACATGCTCATCGGCGTGATCGTCGGCGGGCTCGTCGCGCAGGGGCTCGTGGCAGGCTTCGGTCAGGGATGGGCGCTGACCGCCGTCGACAAGCTGCCGGGCGCGATTCCGCCACTGTCCAGCCCGGTCTTCTCGCTGGAGACCGTGCGCATGCTGCTCGTGCCGAGCCTCATCATGACCCTGCTGGCGCTGGCCGAGGCCATGTCGATCGCCTCGGCGGTGGCGTTGCGGCGCAACCAGCGTCTGAACGGGACTCAGGAGGTCCTGGCACAGGGCGCCGCCAACATCTTCGGCAGCTTCTTCTCCTCGTACCCGGCCTCGGGCTCGTTCAACCGCTCCGCCGTCAACGTCGAGGCCGGCGCACGCACGCCGCTGGCCGCGATGACCGCCGGCGTGCTGCTCATCGTTCTCGTCGCGTTCGTCGGGCCGCTGTTCGCCTACCTGCCGATGGCCGCGGTGGCCGGAATCCTGTTCATGGTCGCCTGGACGCTGATCGACACCGGGTTCCTCAGGCGGGCCTTCGAGCTGCGTCACTGGGCCGACGTGGCGGGATGGCTGGTGACCTTCGTGCTGACGCTCGCCGTCTCACTGGAGGTGGCGATCGTGACCGGGATCATCGTGCACGTGGCCGTCGCGCGCATCGCGGGCACGACGAGCGAGCACTGACCGCCACGGACGATCCGCGATGCGACCTTGGTGAAGGGCCGCCTTTCCTGGTCATGGAAGGCGTTTCGCGACGAGGATGTGCGGATCCGGCAAACTCCAGGTAGCTTCCTGTTCCCAGGCCCCGTAAGCGGGGCGCCGACCTCGCGGGGTTCCGATGACTTCACCGGCCGACCTGAAGCTCCTCCTCTCCGAAGCCGCCGAGATTCTCGCCGAGTCGCGTGCTCTCATCCGCTCGCGGTTCGACACCGAGTTCGCCGATCA
>JAUIAI010000173.1 GCA_030425615.1 Gammaproteobacteria bacterium | reverse complement strand
CATGGCGCATCGCATCGACGGCAACAGCAATGGCGTGTACGTGATAGCGCCCACCCCGTTCACCCCCGACGGCGCGCTCGACCTCGACAGCGCCCGCCGGATGTGCGAGTTCTACCTCGGCCACGGTGCCACGGGCATGACGATCCTGGGCATGATGGGTGAGGCGCCGAAGCTCACACCGGATGAATCGTTGCGCTTCGTGGAGGCGGTGCTGGCGGCGATCGGCGATCGCATCCCGGTCATCGTCGGCGTCAGCAGCCCGGGTCTCGGGCAGTTGCAGTGGCTGTCACAAGATGCCACGGCCATGGGCGCGGCCGGCGTCATGGTGGCGCCCATGCCCTCGCTCCGCACCGACGACGCGATCCACGCCTATTTCACGCAGGTGGCGGCGTTGCTCGGCGACATCCCCGTCTGCCTGCAGGACTACCCTCAGACCCTGGGCGTGCATTTTTCGGTCAGCCTGCTGGTGCGCATCTTCAAGGACCTGCCCACCCTCTGCATGCTCAAGCACGAGGATTCGCCCGGTCTGACGAAGCTGTCGCGCTTCCGCGCCGCCTGCGACACGGAGATCGGACGGCGGGTGTCGATCCTGGTCGGCAACGGCGGCCTTCACCTGCCGCAGGAAATGGCCCGTGGCGCGGACGGCGCGATGACCGGCTTCGCGTTCCCGGAGATGCTGCGCCGGGTGGTCGATTTCTACAAGGCGGGCAATGCCGACGCCGGTGAGACCCTGTTCGATGCCTACCTGCCGATGGTCCGTCACGAACTGCAGCCGGGGCTGGGGCTGGCGATCCGCAAGTACGTGCTGGCCAGGCGGGGCGCGATCGCGTGCGATGCCCTGCGGGCACCGGGTCCGAGGCTGTCGGAGGCCGACATCGCCGAGGTCGAGCACCTGTGGCGACGCCTGGAGCGCCGACTCGGGGAGTTGCAGGCCGCGCGCTGAACGCGCACCGGCCGCGGGCGGCAGCACGGGGCGAACCGGCGCGGCGTAGCGTCTGACCCGGGGGTCGGTACTGACTGCCCGGATTCAGGCTTCCCTCCGATGTCGTTTCGGCGTAGGGTCCCGTGAGCATGACGGACCGAAGCTGTCGACAGCGACGAGGAGCAATCGCATGACCGACTTTCAACGGATCGAGCATCACTATGCTCCGGGCGGTCTGATCGACGGGATTCGCCAGGGCCTTGGGCGGCTGGGCCTGACATCGGAGACGGTCACTCCCGAGGCATTGGCCCCGGTGGAGGAATTCCACATCGGCGGGCGGGCCGCGACCCAGGCGTTCCTGGACTCACTGGCCCTGGGGCCCGAAGATCGTGTTCTCGATATCGGATGCGGCATCGGCGGCGCGAGCCGCTTCGCCGCACTGACCTACGGCTGCAGGGTGAGTGGCGTGGACCTCACGCGGGAATTCGTCGATGCGGGCAATCAGATCAACGCCTGGCTCGGGCTGTCGGACAAAGTGGGACTCTCCCAGGGCAATGTCCTGTCCCTGCCGCACAAGGACGCGCAGTTCGACAAGGCCTTCATGATGCACGTCGGCATGAACATCGCCAGCAAGGCGGCGCTGTTCCGCGAGGTGCATCGGGTCCTGAAACCCGGCGGGATCTTCGGCATCTACGACATCATGAAAACGGGGCCAGAGGCCCTCACTTTCCCGATGCCCTGGGCGAGCGAGCCCGAGAGCAGTGCGGTGGTGCCGTCTGCGGAGTACGTCCGGGACCTGGGCGCGGCAGGCTTCGAGGTTGGCGCAGAGCTCAGCCGGCGGGACTTCGCGCTCGAGTTCTTCGAGCGCATCGCCGCGGCCGCGGCCGCTGCCGACGGACCGCCGCCGTTGGGTCTGCATCTGCTGATGGGCGCTCAGGCGCCGGACAAGTTGCGCAACATGATCGGTTGCGTCAGAGCCGGGCTGATCGCGCCCGTGGAACTGATGGCGCGTAAGGTTTAGTGTGCCGATTGCGGGTACAGCCCGTGCATCCGCCCGAACAGCCGCGTAATCCCGAACAGCGCGTCGATGCTTGGCGTGGGCACTTCGAGCCTTCGGGCGATCTCAACCACTGCGCCCACGATGCCGTCGAGCTCGATGGGCCGGCCGGCCTCGGCGTCCTGCAGCATCGAGGTCTTGAAGCCGCCGAGCTTCGCGGTGACGGCGTGGCGCGCCTCGGGGTCCTCGTCGATCGGGCAGCCGATGCGCGCGCCTACCTGATTCGCTTCGCGCATGGCCTCGGAGCAGAACTCGCGCACGAGCGGGTCCGCGAGCAGCGCGTCGATGGGCGCACCGGTGACGGCACTCATCGGGTTCATGGTGAGGTTGCCCCAGAGCTTGTACCAGATGGGGGTGCGCACGTCTTCGTGGTGGGTGGCGGTGAAGCCCGCGCCGGCGAGCAGGTCGACCACGCGCTGGGCGCGTTCCGAGCTGCCGCCGAAAGGCTCCCCGATGATCAGTCCGTCGCCCATGGCATGGTTCACCAGGCCGGGCTCGGGTGTCGAGGCACTGATGTGCACCACGCAGCCGAGCACCCGCTCGGTGGCGATTGCCGCACCCACGGAGCCGTCCGGGTCGACGCTGGTCAGCGGCCCGCCCGGAAAGCCGTCGATGCGCTCGCAGAACCACCAGGGCACGCCGTTCATCGCCGGCAGAACCAGGGTGTGCGGCCCGAGGAGCGGCGCGATGCGCTCGGCCACGGCGGGCAGGGCCTGACCCTTGACCGCGATGATCACGAGATCCTGCGCGCCGAGTTCGGCGGGATCTTCGCTGGCGGCCGCCACCGGCCCGCTGATGCGCGTGCCGCCGCTGTCGGCGCGCCAGCCGTGTTCACGCAGTGCCTCGAGCGTGGCGCCGCGCGCGACCGCGCTGACGGAGGTTCCGGCGGCGGCCAGGCGGGCGCCGATCAGGCCGCCGATGGATCCGGCGCCGATGATGCAGGTCTTCACGATTGAAACTCCATCCGGGACGACTGAAACCGGAATTGTGACCGACGGGCTCGTGTGCGAACCGGCGTCATGCCCTGGCCTTGCGAAGGTTCTCCTTCAGGTGCTCGGGCACTCGCTCGTCGAAGCCGAGCGCGACGCGGCGCACCTCGGGCGTGTCCGTCGGCATGTGGCCGACGCCGAGCGCAGCGGCCCGCGGGGGATCGATGGCCGTGACCGTGCCCTCGACGCGTCCCAGACCCGTGATCTCGCAGGCCACGACCTGCCCGGCATCCACGCTGCGCGAGTGGCAGGGCGTGCCCATGAGGATCACGTCGCCGGGCACCAGCGTGATGTGCCGCGCGATGTCGGCGATGACATAGTGCGGCCCCCAGATGGTCTCGTCACCGATCTGCGCCTCCTGCACCACCAGACCGTTGACCAGGGTACGAAGGGTCTGCTCGAAGATGTTCACGCCGCGCACGATCCCCGGGCCGATGGGGAGCAGGGTGTCCGCACCCTTGACCCTGAGCATCGAGCCCTGGTCGGTGTCCCGGAAGTCCTGCAGGCCCATGTCGAGCGCAGGGCAGAAGCCGGCGATGTGTTCCCAGGCCTCGTCCGGAGTCACGTTGCGGCAGGTGCTGCCGATGACCACCGCGTATTCGCCTTCGTAGTTCAGGTACCGGCAATCTGCCGGCTTCAGGATCTGCCCGCCGTGCCCGTTCAGTGAAGACGGTGGCTTCGTGAAGTAGGTGGGCGTGGGCGAGGGCTGGGGTTTCTGCCGCGTCTCCATGCTGCGTGAGCGGTAGGAGATGTGTACGGCGATGATCTTGGAGGGTGAAACAGGGGGCAGGTAAACGGCGGAATCCGCGTCGAGAAGGCGGCCGTCGTCCAGCCGCAGCCTGCCGACGTCCGTGCCGGACTCGACCATCGTGCCCCAGAAAGCCGAGCCGCCGAGCAGCACGCGGCGGCGCTCGTGGCGCGGGCCGCGCAGCACGGGCGGCAGTTCGCGGATCGGGAATTCGAAGTTCATGGCCATTCTCCCGCGGCTCAGGCCGTCTCGAACCACACGTGCACGTTTCCCGTGCCGCGCGCGTTCTCGTAGTCACTGAGCTGCTCGCCGGGGGCCCGGCACTCGCTGCCGCCGAGTGCGCCCACCATCTGCAGATAGTGCGCACCGAAGGCCTCCCAGGGAAGCAGCCGGTATTCGTCGTCCCAGCGGGCGATGATCTCGTCGTGCCGGCCTTCCCTGAACAGGGCCAGCGCGTTCTTGTCGCTGGTGACGTTCTCCGGCCGGGAGACGTTGCTTTCGTGGAAGATGCGCGGATTGTTCGGCGTCCAGTGGATGCCGTTGAACTTGTGACTGAGCGCGCCCGAGGCCAGCAGCACGACGTTCAGGTCGCTACGGCGGATGGCCTCGCCGATGGCCTCGCCCGAATCCAGGAAGTCGGTCCACTCGCAGTTCTGGCACGAACTGACGGAAACCACCGGCAGATCATCCAGCTCCAGCCGCAGCTGTTTGACGAGGTTGATGGTGGCGTACTGGCGGCCGAGGTCCGGATGCCGGACGGCCCGGTTGAAGCCGCCCATCTCGCGCGACACGGTTTCGATGGAATAGGCGAGTTCCGGGTGGCCGCGGTAGTCGTAGGGCACCCCGTGCAGATACCAGGGCATCTCGTCCGAAACGTACATGCCTTCGTAGCCGTCGCCGGCGTCCACCAGGTGATAGCCGGTGGTGAACCAGTGCGAGTCGAAGATCACGATGACGTCGGGTTCGGCGGCGAGGATGCGCTCACGCACTCGTGCGTAGCCGGCGATGAGGTCGGAGTCTTCGCCGGCACCCTGCAGACGGCGGAACTCTTCGCACTGCATGAGGCCGGGGTGGTGCGACAGCAGTGCCGCGCCGGTGATCTGTCCCATGATGGCTCCGGTATGGGGTCGTTGGGTTGAAATCCTGAAACGGTTGGGCGGCCAGGGCCTTCAGTGCGTGGGCTTCGGAATCTGATGCTCACGATAGCCCAGGTGCACGCCCGCGTCTTCCGGCACCGGCGGCAGCGAAGCGTCCCACGCCAGCCAGGCCTCGCGCAGTTCGGCGAGTTTCCCGGGCTCGCGCTCGATCATGTTGGCGCGCTCGCGTTCGTCGCGTGCCAGATCGAACAGA
Source organism: Gammaproteobacteria bacterium (assembly GCA_030425615.1). Taxonomy (GTDB): domain Bacteria; phylum Pseudomonadota; class Gammaproteobacteria; order Burkholderiales; family Burkholderiaceae_E; genus JAUIAI01. The sequence goes on along the minus strand of JAUIAI010000173.1, from coordinate 1,198 downwards.
TACTCGTACTCGCCGATGGCCAGGTACTTCCAGTGGCCGCGGCGCAGCGCGCGCTGTCGCTTGTGCGTGGTGCGCCAGCACAGATCGCGTTCGACGTGCCACTGCGGGTCGTCGAACAGCGGCAGCAGGCTGACGCCGTCCATCGGGTAGTCGGGGTGCGGCGCCACGCCGGCGGCGTCGAGCATCGTGGCCGTCCAGTCCATGGTCATGGCGGGCAGGTCGGTCACCCCGCCGGCGGCGATGCGCGCCGGCCAGCGCGCCAGCAGCGGCACGCGGATGCCGCCTTCCAGGAGATCCATCTTGCCGCCCACGAACGGCCAGACGTCCGAGAAGCGCTCGCCGCCGTTGTCGCTGGTGAAGACGATGAGTGTGTCGTCGGCCAGGCCGCGCGCTTCGAGCGCGTCGAGCACGCGGCCGATGCCCTCGTCCATCTGCGTGATCATGCGGTGGTAGGTGGCGAGCGAGCCGCCGTCCACGTGGTAGACCTTCTCGCCGATGCGGTCCGACTCGGCCTTGTCGTCGCGCGTCTGCCAGGGCCAGTGCGGCGCGCTGTAATGCAGGCTGAGCAGGAAGCCGCGATCCGCGCTCTGGCGCGAGACGAACTCTGCCGCGGCGTCGCTGATCAGGTCGGTCAGGTAGCCCTGGACGTCTTCGGCCGGGGTTTCGTTGCGCCAGAGATCCCTCTTTCCGCGCGGCGTCAGATAGGAGAAGTAGTCGATGCCGCCCGCGTGAAACCCGAAGAACTCCTCGTAGCCGCTCTTGCGCGGCCCGAAGTGCGGCGGGTAACCCAGGTGCCACTTGCCCATCAGCGCCGTCGCATAGCCGGCGTCGCGCAGGAGGGAGGGCAGGGTGGGATGCTCGGGCGGGATGCCCAGCACCTTGTCGCCCACGGCCGTGCCCGCCAGCGGCTCTTCGGCGCCCCCGCGCAGCCGGTACTGCCAGCGGCCGGTGATCAGCGAGAAGCGGGTGGGCGAGCACACGGGTGAGTTCGAGTAGCCGTTCGTGAAGCGCAGGCCCTCGGCCGCCAGCCGGTCCAGCCGCGGCGAGACGTCCACCGGCCGGCCGCGGCCGTCGCGTGCGCCGAGACAGCCGAGATCCGCGTAGCCGAGATCGTCGGCGAGGATGAAGATCAGATTCGTGGGTCGCTTGCTCATCGACTGCTGAAACTCGCACGGAAGGGTTTGTTCGGGATCACGAC
>JAUIAI010000172.1 GCA_030425615.1 Gammaproteobacteria bacterium | reverse complement strand
AGGCCGAAGCCGAATTCACCTCGGAAGAGGCCTTCTTCCGGGAGTTCGCCCGGGAATTCACGCTGGATCCGGCTGTGACCTACTTCATGGCCGGACAAAAGGGTTCGATGCCGCGGCCGGTCATGACACGGCTGAAGGCGGGGCTCGACCAGATCGCGGCCGACCCCTTTCCCGTGCACGTCGAACCGGTCGCGGACGTTCGCGCGACGATTGCGCGCTGTTACGGCACCACGCCGGACCAGATCGCGATCACCTGCAACACGACCGATGCCCTGGCGCTGGTCTTCAACGGCATCGAGTGGCAGCCCGGGGACGAGTTGCTCGTCTCGCCGCTCGAACACCCCAGCGGAATCACGGCGGCGTTGCGAACGGCCGCCCGATACGGCGTCGTGCTGAAACAATGGGGCGTGCCCACCCATGCCGATGCCAGTGTCGACGAGGTGGTGGCGGCCTTCGAGCGCCGTCTCAATCCCGGCAAGACCCGGGCGGTGTTCTTCTCGTCCCCCGTTTGGCCCCTGGGCCAGCGCATGCCCGAGCGCCTGCTGGCTCAGGCCGCTCAGCGCGCGGGGGCGCTGACCATCGTCGACGGCGCGCACTACAACGGCATGATCGATCCGCAGCTGGATGCGACGGGCGTCGATTTCTTCGCGCTCTGCGGCCACAAATGGCAGTGCGGTCCGGGCGGCACCGGCGTGCTCTACGTCCGCAACCGCCTGCTCGAAGCCAACGCCACGCCCCTGCCCCGTTTTCACGTCACGCGCTCGCACTCACGCGACTTTCCGTTCGACGGCTCTCGCGGTGACTGGGATATCGGCCAGGCCCTGTCCACCTACGGTTTTCCGGAATCCGGCAACTGGCGCGCCCTGGCCGATGCCTGCCGGCGTTGGGACGAGGTGGGCCGCAAGCGTATACAACGCTGGCACATGATGCTGGGCGATTACTTCAGGGAGCGACTTGCCGAGACCTTCGGCCCCGGGTCCTTGCTGGGCGCCCGGCACGATCCCGCGCTCAAGTCGGGAATCGTGGCGTTCAATCCGTTTCCGACCGGGGCGCAGCGTTCGGATCCGGAGCTCAACCAGGCGTTTCGCGAGCGCCTGCTCACCGAATACCGCTTCCGCATATCGGGCAAAGGGGTGGGCGGCGATGGCATCATCCGGCCCCCGGACGATCGCGCATCGGCGTTCGCGCCGGGCACCATTCCGAACCTGGACCCGGAAACACTCGACCCCGCGCCGATGGCTCACCCTCATCGCGTCAACGCGTGCGTCTGGAACCACCGGGGGCAGATCGACGAATTCGTGGGCGCGGCCAGAGAGCTGGCCGACAGGATGAGCGCATCGGGCTGATACTCTTCCGAACCGTCATTCAACGAACCGGGCCCGAGCCATCATGGAATCGCTGCTGAGCTTTCTGGAGACGCTTCCCGACCCGGCCAAGGTGCTCTGGGTGGCCCTCTGGCTGGGCGCCGCCACCCTGCTCGAACGCGCGATCCCGCTGTCGCGCGAGCCTTACGGCAAGTGGCCCCATGCGCGGCTCAACCTGGTGTTGCTGGGCACCACGTTCCTGATCAACGCGCTGTTCGCGATCGCCCTGCTGAAGCTGCTCCCGCTGGCCGAGGCCCGCGGCATCGGCCTGTTCCACTGGCTGGAACTGCCGCTCTGGGCGGAGGTGATGCTGGCCGTGCTGGTGCTGGACCTGGTCGCCCAGTACTTCGTGCACTACCTGCTGCACAACGTGCCCTGGCTATGGCGCCTGCACATGATCCACCACAGCGACACGCACGTGGACGCCACTACCGGCACGCGCCACCACCCGCTGGACTATGCGGTCCGCGAGACGTTCTCTCTGGGGGTGGTGCTGGCGCTGGGCGTGCCGGTGGCCGTCTATCTGCTCTACCGGCTGCTCACGGTGGTGTTCACCTACCTCACCCATGCAAACATCAGCCTGCCGCCTGCGCTGGACCGGGCGATCAGCCTGGTGTTCGTCACGCCGAACGCCCACAAGTTCCATCACCACGAGTCGCACCCCTGGACGGACCGCAACTACGGCAACGTCTTTTCGTTCTGGGATCGCCTGTTCGGCACCTTCGTTTACGACGACACCACCCGCATCCGCTACGGCGTGGACACGATGCCGGCAGACCGGGCGAACGACCTCGCCTACCAGCTCAGCCGCCCGTTCGCGGCGGGAGCCGGCCGGGCCCGACCACCACGGGTCGGGCTCGGCTAGTGTGCCGTTCAGTCGTTCAGGAACTTTTCGATCGCGGACGCGGCCTGCCCGATCTGCAGCACACCGTCCAGGTGCCCACGCGTGCCCTGCAGTTCCACGATCTGCACCGGCGTACCGTCGGACTTGATGATCGACGCGGTGTCGCGTACCGCGTCCCCGGGGAAGATCAGATCCTCGTTCGTGTGAATGATGAGTACCGGGGAGTCGATTCGGAGAAGCCCTGCATAGAGCGACTTCCCGTGCCCGGCGTAGAAGAGCTGGTTGGCCTTGGCCAGATACAGGAAGTGGTTGGCATCCGACGTCGCAGCGCGCGCGGCGCCGGCGCCGTTCAAGGCCGCCTCGATCTTGAACAGATTGTCGAAACTCCGCGCGGGATCGGCATCGGGCTTGTTCCAGGCGCGCCCGAAGACCCCGTTCGACCACTCCGGGCTCTGCGCATGGAGGGTCACGATCTTCAATGACTCGGCCAGCCCCTTCAGCGGCGGCTCTCCCCCGTAGTAGTCACCGCCGTTCCAGTTGGGGTCGAGGCGGATCGGCGCGGCCCAGATGTTCAACCATGCGATCAGGTCGCCGTCGGCCCAGCCGGACCCGATGACCGGAATCACCCGCTCGACCTTGTCGGGGTATGTGGCCGCCCATTCGTAGACCTGCAGCGACCCCATCGAGGCGCCCATGACCGCATGCAGTTTCTCGATGCCCAGCTGGTCGAGCAGCGCGCGCTGCGTTTCGACGAAATCGCGGATCGTCATGATCGGGAACGTCATGCCGTAGGGCTTGCCGGTGGCCGGGTCCGTGGACGCCGGGCCGGTGGTGATGACGTTGGGATCATGCGCTCCGAGGTTGACCGGTGTGTCCACCGAGATCACGTAGAAGCGGTCCGTGTCGATCGCCTTGCCCGAGCCGATGATCGAATCCCAGTAGCCGCGGGCCTTGTCCTCGGCGGAATACCGCCCGGCGGCGTGCGAATTGCCAGAAAAGAAATGGGTGATGAGGATGACGTTGTCCCTGGCCTCGTTCAGCTTGCCGTAGGCCTCCCAGCCGAGCGTCATCTTCGCGACAGTCTCGCCGCCCTGGGTCTTGAAGTCGTCGATCGTGAATTGCTGCTTCTCGACGATGGGTTCATATGCCTGCGCCGAACCCAGCAGTGCCGCCATTCCGATGGCGATCGCCAGCATGCGTGATTTCATTGGAAGTCCTCCGCGAGTCGAAGCAAGGCGCGCAGGCCGGACGGCCCATGCGCCCGAAGGCGGCCCCGGCGTCTGGCTCCACGGCAAAGACGCGAATCCGAGGCCACGACCATCATATCCGTCGGCCGGGTCAGTCGGACAGACCTTCCCACCAGGCGCACACGTCGTCGAGCACGGCTTCGACGTCGCCATCGTGCTCGTGAGCGAAGATCTCGTACTCGAACGGCCCGTCGTAGCCGGCCGCCCGCGCCTGACGCAGCCATGCAGCCGGGTCGTGCGACCCCACCGCCAGCCGTGCGGCGCGGCGCGGCGCCTTTCCGGGCTCGAGCAACGGATTGCAGAACTGCAGGAGCGCGACAGGACCCGCCTGACCCGACAACGCCGGGGACCAGTCGGGATCCCACCAGGAGTGATGCACATCCAGCAGCAAGCCGGTCGAACCCAGCGACGCGATCAATCCCCGCGCCTGCGCAATCGTGTTCACGCACCCCACTTCGGGCAGCCTTGCCGGATGGATGGGCTCGAGCCCCAGCGACACGCCGGCGTCCCGGGCTCGCTCATCGAGTCGCGCGAGTCCGTCGGCGATCCGCGCCCGCGCATCTTCTATCGACTGGCCCGGCTCGAGTCCCCCGGCAATGACGCAGAGCGAGCGTGCACCCAGCTCGGCGGCCGCGTCCACGAGGCGCAGATTCGCCTCGTCGCTGGCCCGACGGATCCCCGGGTCCCGGGACGTGAAGAATCCGGCGCTGTTCAGCGAACTCAACCCCAGGCCGTGCGTGTCCAGCAGCCCCCTGAGAAACTGCGGCGAATGCTGCCCGAGCGCCGGCCTGGTCAGGGAAACATGACCGACGCCGCGCTCGGAAACGGCGGCGAAGAACTCCGGCACGCCGAACCCCTGCGGACAAACGTAGTGACTGATCGCGAGGTCCGTCCGGAGATCGAACCCGGCGGAGTACCCGCGGCCGGCCGTTCCGCCCGGCGTCGCTGATCCGTCCGTCACGGCCGCTCCAGGATGAAATCGGGCACGATGCCGGAGGCCGCGATGGCCGACGTCGGATCCACACCCGCGAAGAAGCCGTAGCCGGTGACGAGCGCGGTCGCGAAGCCCGCCGCGCGACCGCCCAGGATGTCCGTGTGCAGGCTGTCGCCCACCATCAGCACGCGCTGGTCCAGGGTCCCGCCCGGCAGTCGCGACCGCACGAGCTCGAACACATTCCCGAAGGGTTTGCCGTAAAAGACCGGCTCGACGCCCGTGAGATCGGCGAGGCGGTGGGCGAAGTGTCCGGGCTCACGCGAGAAGCCGTCTTCGCGCGGCGCAATGATGTCCGGATTTCCCACCCGCACTTCGCGCGCGCGCTCGCGCAGGGCCGAGACCAGCAACGCCTGACGCGCCTCCGTCCAGGCCGAACTGCCCAGCAGCAGGAAACCGTCCACCGAAGCGTAGACGGTCGGATCCTCCTCAAGATAGCGGGCCTGCGCCGGAAGCTCGTCGCGGCCGTACTCGCGCGCGGCCATGATGCCCCACGTCCGCCCGTCGGCCGGCAGGCCGGACAGCAACGCCATCCGGCTCGAAACGACCGTGTCTGCGTCGAAAGTGAAGCCCAGGCGCCGGTAGCGCTCGATGAGCGAGGTCAGCGGATAGCTGGCCGCGTTGGTCACCACCATCACGGTCTTGCCCAGCGCGCGCAGCGACTCGATCCGCGCGCCCACCCCGGGAATCGCCCGCTCGCCGACGTTCAAAACGCCGAACGCGTCCAGAAGAAAGACGTCGAAACGGGCGGAAAGCGCCGAAAGGTCCGGCAGGACCTCACTCGTGGCCGGGAAGCCCGCCTTCGGCAGACGCGCGCGTACGGACTCGTAGGCGTCGAACGCCCACGCGGCGTCCGGCACGGCCCCCGGCGGCAGCAACGGATCGGTCGTCTCGCCCGACACGCTCACCCCGCTCAGATGATGGCGCCGCGCACCCGCGCGGACACCCATTCACTGAGGATCACTGTCAGCAGAATGACCAGCAGGATGAGGGTGACCTGTGGCCAGGCCAGCACGTTCAGCGACGCCTGCAGTTGCAGGCCGATACCCCCGGCCCCGACCAGCCCCAGCACGGTGGATTCGCGGATGTTGATGTCCCAGCGGAACACCGACACGCCGGCGAACGTCGGCATGATCTGCGGAACGATGCCGTAGAGCATCACCTGCCAGCGGCTGGCGCCGGTGATCGCCTCCACCTGGCGCGTATCGATCTCCTCGATCGCCTCGTAGAGCAGCTTGCCGCAGAAACCCACCGAACGCAGCGCGATCGCCAGCAGACCTGCCAGGACACCGGGGCCGATGACCGCCACCAGCAAGAGGGCCCAGATCAGGGAGTTGATCGAACGGGACGCGACGATGACCAGCAGGGCCAGCGGGCGCACCAGAACCGCGCTCGGCGTCGTGTTGTGCGCCGCCAGAAAGGACACTGGTACGGCCAGCACCAGGGCCAGCACCGCGCCCAGGGCCTCGGCGCCCGGGTCGCGTTCGGCCAGGACATCCAGCAGCAGCGGCATGAAGCGGTCGAGGCGTTCGGCCGCGCGGCCGCTGAGCGCGGTGCGCACCAGGCGCTGGCGAAAATCCTCCCAGGCCTCGCCCTTGCCCTCGTCGACGCGTTGTCGCCACGGTTCGCTGCCGCTGCGGGTTGCGCCTTCCCGGCGGGGAAAGCTGTCGTCCAGGGCGGCGCTCACTTCCCGGCGCACCTCGGCGAGGCGTGTCATCAGGGCCGCCTCGTCGGGCATTTGCATGATGGTGACGATGCGGTCCAGGTCTTCGCCTTGCGGGAGGCGGTGTTCCTGGCGGTCATGCAGGGCCTGGATGGCA
>JAUIAI010000171.1 GCA_030425615.1 Gammaproteobacteria bacterium | reverse complement strand
CCTGATCCGCTCGTTGAAGCGGATCAGATGCGGCGAGGTGTAACGCCCCACCCGGTATCCGGCAGCACCGGCCACGGCGTCGAGCATCGCGCACACCGAACCCTTGCCGTTCGTGCCGGCGACGACGATCGTGAGTGTGCGGGGTCGAACTCCCAGACGGTCGTAGACGGGGCGTATCCGATCGAGCCCCAGGTCGATCTCCGTCGGATGCCCGCGCTCGATCCGCGCCAGCCAGTCGTCGAGGGTCATGTCCGGCATCGGGACGGCGTCAGTCGCCGGGTCGGGCGTCGGCGAGCGTCGCCCCGATCAGTCTTCCGGGCCACGGACCGGCTCCTGCGCCAGTTCCGGCGCCGGCAGCGCCTTGGCGAGGGGATCAACGAGCGCCGAAGCAGGCCGGTGCTGGAGCATTGCCAGCAGCGCCGCGATCCGCCCGCGCAGTTCGCGCCGGTCGACGATCATGTCCAGCGCCCCCTTCTCCAGCAGGAACTCCGCCCGCTGGAAGCCCTCGGGCAGCTTCTCGCGCACGGTCTGCTCGATCACACGGGGGCCCGCGAATCCGATGAGGGCGCCAGGCTCGGCGATCACCACGTCACCGAGAAAACAGAAGCTCGCCGACACGCCTCCCATCGTGGGATCCGTGAGCAAGGACAGAAACGGCAGACGGTTTGCGGTGAGCCGTTTGAGCACCGCCGTGGTCTTGGCCATCGGAAAGAGTGACAGCAGGCCCTCCTGCATCCGAGCCCCGCCCGAACTGCTGATCGCGAGGAATCCGCACCTTTGCTCGACCGCCCGGTCCACGGCGCGCACGAAGCGCTCGCCGACGACCGAGCCCATGGACCCCCCCATGAACTCGAACTCGAAGCAGGCGACCACCACCGGCATCGACTGGATCCGGCCCTGCATGACCACCAGCGCCTCGCTCTCGCCGCTCGCTTCCACGGCCTGTTCGAGCCGGTCCGGATACTTGCGCGAATCACGGAACTTGAGCGCGTCCACGGCCTGGACACTCTGGCCGATCTCGACCCGGTCGCCGGGATCGAGAAGCTGGTCGAGCCGCTGTCGCGCGCGCAGACGGAGATGGAACTGGCACTTGGGACAGACGTGCTGGTTGGCGCTCAGGTCGGCCGCATAGAGCACGGTGTCGCACGACGGACACTTGACCCAGATGCCCTCCGGCACCTTCTTCTGGGTGGACGTCGAGCGCTTGATGCGCGGCGGGATCAGCCGGTCGAACCAGCTCATTCGCCCGTCCGTCCGCTGGGCGCAGCCAGCTCGTCGAGCGCCTTGCGCACGTCAGTGAGGAATGTCTTCAACGCGGCCCGGCCCAGTTCATGAGACTCGGCCTGCCCCAGAACCTCGATGACCCGGGATCCGATCACCACGGCATCGGCCTCGCGTCCGATAGCCTTGGCCGAGGCAGCGTCGCGGATGCCGAAACCCACGCCGATCGGCAACCTGGTGCGCACGCGCAGCGCCGCCAGTTGCCGGCCGACTTCGTCGGGATCCAGATTTGCCGCCCCGGTGACCCCTTTCAACGAGACGTAATAGACGAAACCGCTCGCCAACTCGAGCACCGCGTCGACCCGCGCCGCCTCCGAGGTGGGGGCGAGCAGAAAGATGGTGTCGATGCCGCAGGCCTTGGCATCGGCCGCGAATCCGGCCGACTCCTCCGGCGGGTAGTCCACGACGATCAGGCCGTCGACACCGGCCGATCGGGCGGCCTCGAAGAACGCCTTCTGGCCCATGGCCTCGATCGGGTTGGCATAGCCCATCAGGATCACGGGCGTACGGCCATTCTGGCCGCGAAACTCGCGGACCTGCGCCAGGACCCGGCCCATGGACATGCCCTTGCCGAGCGCCACGTCGTTGGCGTGCTGGATCGTCGGTCCGTCGGCCATCGGGTCCGAGAACGGCACCCCGAGTTCGATCAGATCGGCACCGGCGTCGACCATGTCGTGCATGATGGGCACCGTGAGTTCCGGGTCCGGGAAACCCGCCGTCACATAGGGCACCAGCGCGGGTCGGCCCCGCTCCGCCAGGTGTTCGAATGTGGCCTTGATTCGATCGTTCATCTGGCCTCAGAACGAGAGGCCGGCTCGCGCGGCCACCGTATGCATGTCCTTGTCGCCGCGGCCCGACAGGTTGACGAGAATGATCGCGTCGCGCGCCATGGTGGGCGCGATCGCCGCCGCATGAGCCAGGGCGTGGCTCGATTCAAGCGCGGGAATGATGCCTTCGATGCGGCAGCAGTCGTGAAACGCCGCCAGGGCCTGTTCGTCATCGACCGTGACATAGCTCGCCCGGCCGCAATCCTTCAGCCACGCGTGCTCCGGCCCCACGCCGGGGTAGTCCAGACCGGCCGACACGGAATGCGTTTCGATGATCTGGCCATCGGCGTTCTGCAGCAGGTACGTACGGTTGCCGTGGAGCACGCCCGGTACGCCCGCACTGAGCGACGCCGCGTGCCGGCCGGTCTCGATGCCCTCCCCGCCGGCTTCGACCCCGACCAGTGCGACCGATTCGTGGTCGATGTACGGGTGGAAGATACCGATGGCGTTGGAGCCGCCGCCGACACAGGCGACCACGACGTCCGGCTGGCGGCCGGTCATCTCGGGCATCTGGGTCAGACATTCGCGACCGATCACGGACTGGAAGTCGCGCACCATCATGGGATAGGGATGCGGCCCCGCCACGGTACCGATGATGTAGAACGTGTCGTCCACGTTCGTGACCCAGTCGCGCATGGCCTCGTTGAGCGCATCCTTGAGGGTCCGCGAACCGGACTCCACCGGTACGACCTCCGCGCCGAGCAGGCGCATCCGGTAAACGTTCTGCGCCTGACGCTCGACGTCGGTCGATCCCATGTAGACGACGCACTTCATGCCGTAACGGGCGGCCACCGTAGCCGTCGCAACGCCGTGCTGACCGGCGCCCGTTTCCGCGATGACACGTGGCTTGCCCATCCGCCGGGCGACCATTGCCTGGCCGATGGTGTTGTTCACCTTGTGCGCGCCCGTGTGGTTCAGGTCCTCGCGCTTGAAGTAGATCTGCGCGCCGCCGAGCCTGTCCGACCAGCGCTTGGCGTGGTACACCGGGCTCGGCCGCCCCACGAAATGCTCGAGCTCGTACTCGAACTCGGCGATGAACTCCGGGTCCCGGCGGCATTCGTCGTACGCCTCGCGCAGCTGCGCGAGTGCATGCATCAGGGTTTCGGATACGAAAACGCCGCCGAACGGACCGAAGTGGCCGGCGGCGTCCGGCAGGTCATACGGTTTCAATGATTCCTCGCGCCTAATCTGGCATCCGCGCTCACGACCTCCGCCATGAACGCTTCCATGCTTCGCGAATCCTTCTCACGCGGGTGAGACCCCTGGATTCCGGTGGAGACATCGACGCCGACGGGGTTCAGCGCCTCGATCGCGGAACCGACCGAATCGACGCCCAGCCCACCGGAGACGATCAGACCGCTTCTCCGGCCCGCCGGCACCAGTGTCCAGTCGAAGCGCCGGCCACTGCCCCCGTAGCCGGCGGAGTCGGCGTCCACGAGATGACACTCCGCATCCGGAAACGCCGCCTGCGATGTTATCAAATCAGCGGCCGCGCGCATGCGAACGGCCCGCCAGTAGGGTTGACCCGGCAACAGACTGTCCGCCACCGTCCGCGCCGTCTCGTCGCCGTGGAACTGGATCACATCCAGACCGAGCACGCGCGAATGCTCGCGCACCGACTCGGGAGACGCGTTCACGAACAGCCCCACGACCGACACCCAGCTCGGCCAGCGCACGCGCAACTCCCGGGCGTCCGTCAGGGTCAGGAAACGCGGACTCTTCTCGTAGAAGACCAGACCCATGGCGTCGACACCGAGCCGTGCGCCCTCGCGCACGTCCTGGGCACGCACGAGCCCGCAGAACTTCACGCGGGTTCGCTGGCCGGAACCGGTTTCGGGCGGTGTCACGGCAGCCAGGAGCGATCGGGCCGGACCACGGGCGCTCCGCCGCCCTCGTATCGCGGCCCGATGAAATAGAGCCCGTCCGGCGAGAAGGTCGGTGCCCCGAGCCGACGGTCGCGGGACCGAAGCAGGTCGGCAGGCCACCCCACTGCCTGCGCGCCGGCCCCGACGTTCACCAATGCACTGACGATATTCCTGACCATGTGATGAAGGAAGGCGTCGGCCTCGATCTCCAGGAGAATCCAGTCTGCCCGCCGCCGCACCTCCACGCTCGAGACCGTACGCACCGGGGTGGCAGCCTGGCATTGGGCCGCCCGAAACGCGCTGAAGTCGTGCTGCCCGACCAGCGATTGTGCAGCATGCGCCATCGCGGCGACATCGAGCGGTCGATGAGTCCAGCCGGCGCGACCGCTCCAGAGGGGATCACGCACGGGGCCGACCTGGAGCAGATAGGCGTACCGCCGCGCGCGTGCCGAGAACCGCGCGTGAAACGCATCGTCCACGGGCCAGACGCCGCGGACGGCGACACTGGCGGGAAGGTGCGAATTGACGCCACGCACCCAGGCGGTGAGCGGTCGCTCGACCCGTGTATCGAAATGAACCACCTGCCCGAGCGCGTGAACCCCTGCGTCGGTGCGGCCCGCGCAGACGACACGGACACGCTCGCCAGAGATCGCGCCGATGGCGGCCTCCAGCGTCTCCTGGACGCTCGGCCGATCAGGCTGGATCTGCCACCCGGAAAACCCCCGTCCGTCGTAGGCCACCTGGAGTGCGATTCGCATGAGCGGAGAAGTAAACGGCTCAGAAGGGCTGTGGCCCCACACCAATGAAAAACGGGGAAGCAACTGCTTCCCCGCACGAAGGGTCCCTGGCTGGACCTAGCTTATTTTCGAAAGCATCGCTCGCGCTTTCTGTTGTTGTGCGTTGTCGCCGCCCTTGACCACCTCCTCGAGGAGTTCCCGGGCGCCTTCGCGGTCACCGATCTCCTCGTAGGCGGAAGCCAGATCGAGCTTGGTCGCCATTTCCTGCCAGCGTGCCGAATCACCCTGCGCTGCCGACTCGCCGACTTCCGTGGCCGGGGCGAGATCGAGCCCGATCGAAGAAAGATCGACGTCACCGGACTCCGCTCCCGCCGCACCGCTGAGCGTGTCGATCGAAGGAATGTCGAGGCCGAGATCCGACATGTCGTCGGACAGGGCCTCCGCCCCGCCCAAGACCGACGCCGGGCTCAGGCCGAAGTCCTCGCGCGAGGCTCTCGAGGAGGCCAGCGAGGGCGCAGCGAGCCCGGAATCGACCGTAGTCGTGTCGTCCAGGTCGAGAGACAGGCCGGGCATGTCGAGCCCGCCCGCCGCAGACGTGTCGGCGCCGGAGAGCGTCATCGTGTCGTCGGAGGCATCTCCAAGGGTGTCCAGATCGAAATCGAGCGCGCCGAGTTCGTCATCGGCCGCGGCCATGGTGTCCTGATCGAGGATTTCCGAATCGTCACCCAGGGACATCCCGCCGACCGAAGCCGATCCGAGAGTCTCCGACGACTCGAGGGAGGACTCGGACGCGGCGCCTCGATCGGCCGCCGCCTCACCGCCGTTGAACGGGCTGCGCGACAGAGCACCTTCCAGCTCCCCCACGGCCGCGTCGACGTCGGCCAGCGACGCGTCCTCAGCATAGTCTGTACGCTCGCCGAGCCCCTCGTCCGCCAGCGCCGCACCGGCGAGACCGGCCGCCGCTCCCGCCGCCACGCCACCTCTCGCCGGCGGTTCGCCGTCGCCGGTGTAGAGCGGATTGTCGGGATCGATCGCCAGACCCATCGTGATGACCTTCGGCCATTCCTCGTTCTGGCCGCCGGTCTGGTCGTACATCTCGCGGGCCAGATGGGCGTACGTGGTGGCGTCCTTGCGACCCGCGTAGATCTCGAGCAGCTTCAGACGAATGGCCTGGCGCTCCGGCTGCCGCTTGAGGGCCTCCTTCAGGATCTCCTCGGCCTGGGCCTCGCGACCGTAGGCGATATAGACCTCTGCCTCGGCGATCGGGTCGACCTCGGTCGAGTGCACGTCGACCCCAGCCTCGCTGTCCGACCCGGCCGTGTGGAACAGGCTCTGATTGGTGTCGACGTCCTGCCCGCCCGTGGTTCCGAACAGAGAGTTCGAGGTGAATGCCTCGTCACTGCCCAGCGTGTCTTCCAGGGAATCGTCGCCGGCGTCCGCGGAACGTCTGCGCTTCCAGGCGAACAAGCCGACCAGTCCGAGCAACACCGCGATTCCGGCCGGCACGTACGGATTGCCGAGCACCTGCTGCCGCAGGGTATCCATCATTCCTTCCGGC